>CAMZIK010000054.1 GCA_947307175.1 uncultured Clostridia bacterium | reverse complement strand
GTCACGCTCCGTCTGCCTGTTGGCAGTATACGCTCTTGTCAGCTCACACTGAATGGTGGGTGTGTCACAGTACCAGAGCCGTGTGAACATACGGCACAGCTGGATTTGCAGTTCGTTCGGTCTGTTTCGTAAAGTACCCTCTGTAACATTGAGGTAGTGCGCCACCGAGGGGAGAAGCACAAGATAACTGCTGTCATCTTTATGTGTTTTGATCTCACGGAGCATTTCTTCAAACTCATCGGAACTTGCTTTCTTCACGATCTCATCGACCGTGTCCTTGTAATCGGCATCATAAGAGAAACGCATCTGCTTGTCCGTGAAAGTGCCGATATGCGGTACACCGCTTGTTTTTAGGGCGATAGCCAACAGCTTGCCCTTGTCGGTATCAAGCGTGACGTACTCTCTGCTGTCTTTTGGAAAGTTATCCTCACCAAAGGAAAAAATATGGTCACTCACTGCTGCATCATTCCTCTCAGTTCACCGACAAGCTCCGCATTGGTGCTGTCCTTGTCAAATTCCATTGCATACGCACCGCACATCTGCTCCTGAATACGGCGAGGAAGTTTTCTAAGCTCTCTGACAGGCACAGCGATGAGCTTTGCGATCTTGTCAAGCTCGATAACCGCCAGCGCCGAATTGGTGATCATATATATCTGCTTTGTGTTCGCACTGTTGGCAAGGTACTCAAACACAATGACCTGCTGTGTCTCAAAATCAAGGTTTGACAGCGTTACCATAGGAATACCTGTTGCCTTAGATACCTTTTCAAGTGTGAGAAGCACCGAGCCTTTCTGCCACAGCAGATCAAGGGCATTGTAAAGCTCTTTTCTGTCCTCATCAGTTCTCACCACGATAGTTTCAAGGACGGTTTTCATCTTCGCCCTGATCTCCCCGGGCATTTCGGCAATGCTTGACGGCTCAACACCGAGTACCTTTTCGATAGCCGAATAGTCTAAATCGTTCATTTCTTCTTTCCCTCCGTTTTCCAGTTGTAGTAGATCTTGCCCTGATATTCGTTCGGAACGACTTCGGGCAAAACGATAGTCTTTCTGCCGTTTTTCATGTAGCTTGTGCTTTTGCCGTTAAGCAATCCCTTGACCTGTGCATCGGACAGCGTTACTCCAAAGACCTTAGCGACATTCATTCCGCATTTTGCTTTGCAGTACCAGCCGAACTTGCCGTTTATGACCTCAGCACCGCACTTCGGGCATCTGCCTGCCGATTCAAATTTGCCGTCTGAAAAAGAAACAGAATTATCGGACTTGCCGTATTTACTGCACATTTCACGGACATTCTGCTCGATCTCAGACATAAAGCTGTCAGCGGAATATTGTCCGTGTTCCACCTGTTGGAGCTTCATTTCCCACTCAGCCGTCAGCTTTGCCGACTTCACTTCATCAGGTACTACGCTCACAAGGTCAATGCCCCTGTCGGTGGGAATGATCTGCTTTCCCTTGCGTTCCGCATAGCCGTTCTTTACAAGACTTTCAATGACAGCGGCCCTTGTTGCAGGAGTGCCTAAGCCTTTCTTTTCGGACTCCTCATCATATTCGTCCTGTCCTGCGTGTTCCATAGCAGATAACAGCGTATCTTCGGTGTAAGGCTTCGGCGGACTTGTAAAGTGTTCGCTCTTGCTTAAACTGCCGGTCAGGACTTGACCCTCAGTCAAGACAGGGAGCGACTTGTCATCGTCCTTGTCATCGGCAGACTTCACCGCATAGCGTTTCCAGCCCATATCAAGGACAGTTTTACCGCTTGCCGTAAACTCCGTACCACCGCACTCAGCGGTCACTTTTACCGATTCATACTTATGTGCAGGAGCAGAAGCACACATCAGTTTTCTTGCAACAAGAACGAGGATATTTTTTTCTCCTGCCGGCAGTCCGTTTAGGTCAGCCGTGGCGATACCGCTTGTGGGGATAATAGCATGGTGTCCCGTGACCTTCTTGTTGTTGATAACTTTATGCAGATCGGGAGTATGCACCATATTGAAGCCGAGATAGGTATTGCAGAGCCTCAGCACATCAAGCGCCGTCTGCTCCATATCGTCCGATAAGAATTGGCTGTCCGTTCGGGGATATGTGACCAGCTTCTTTTCATACAGATTTTGCGTATAGTCAAGTGTCTGCTGGGCGGTGTAGCCGTGGGTTTTGTTCGCTTCACGCTGTAAGGTGGTAAGGTCATAGAGTTTGGGAGCATTGACCGTTTTTATTTCCTTTTTGACCGACCTCACTTTAACAGGCTTTCCCTCACAGGAAGAAATAAGGGAATTGACCGCAGTTTCATCGTCGATTCTTGCCGAGGACAGCATAAAACCGTCACAGGCAATATCCGCAGTAAAATACTTTTGCTTAACGAAATGCTTGACGTCATAGTCACGCTTAACGAGCATTGCAAGAGTGGGAGTCTGAACTCTGCCAATGTTGAGTTTACCTCCGTACCGACAAGAGAACAGCCGAGAACCGTTCATGCCCACGATCCAGTCCGCCTTAGCCCTTGAAAAGCCCGCATAGAACAGGTTATCGTATGCGGACATTGGCTTCATATTTGAAAGAGCCTGCCTGATAGCCGACTCTTCCAGAGATGATACCCACAAACGCTTGACAGGCTTTCTGCACCGAGCCATTTGATAGACATAGCGGAAAATACATTCTCCCTCACGGTCTGCGTCCGTTGCACAGATGATCTCGGTCACGTCATCACGCCCCATAAGCGCCTTTACAATGCCGAACTGCTCCTTAGTGCTTTCCGTGACCTTGAACTGCCACGCTTCGGGGATCATAGGGAGCTGAGAAAAGCTCCATTTCTGCTCCCACCCACAGCCGTATTCGTTGGGATTTTTAAGCCCGACCAAGTGACCGACACACCATGACACGATGTAGCCGCCGCCCTCAATGTAGCCCTTGTTGGTCTTGTTAGCTCCAACCACCGAGGACAAGGCTCTCCCGACCGAGGGTTTCTCGGCAAGAATAAGGATCATTATTTATCACGACCTTTCTGTAGGTTGTTCCAATATGCCGTAAATCACCGAATTTACCGCATTTGGCTATTGATTTTTTGTTTTTGATGTGGTATAATATAAATGACAAAGAAACTATTGAAAGCTGGTGCAGCCTTGCTCGTTAAAAAGAAAACCGAAAGCCAGTGGCACGAAGATGATCTTCGCACGATTGAAAACTACCGTCCTCTTGATGATGATTTTATGCGTGAGCTTTTTCGCAACGATCTTCCTCTTGCACAGCTTGTGCTGAGAATTATCACAGGTATTGAAGATTTGGAGCTTACAAAAGAAGAAACACAATACGATCTGAAAAGGCTTCTCGGTTCTCGTTCTATCTGTCTTGATGTGTTCGGGACAGACAGCAAGGGAAGAAAATTCGACCTTGAAATACAGCGAGCTGACCGTGGTGCAACACCGCAGAGAGCAAGATACCATTCAAGTGCGATAGACGTTGAATTTCTCAAAGCGAAAGAAAAATTTGAAGAACTGCCTGTTTCATACGTTATTTTCATAACCGAAAATGATGTCAGGGGCGAAAACAAACTCATCTACAATTTTGAATGGACAGACACAGCTAACGGAACACAGCTGAATGACGGCGCACACATAATTTTTGTCAATGGGGCATATAATAATGCCGAGGATACATCTGATCTTGCAAAGCTCGTTCATGACTTCCGCTGCAAAAGAGCAGAGGATATGAAAATAAAGGAGCTTGCAGATAAAACACGTTATTTCAAAGAAACACCGGAAGGAGTGAGCATTATGTGCAAAGCGATAGAAGAAATGCGTAATGAAGCTGAAAAGCTGAGAACTTATCAGATAGCTCTCAATCTCATTGCAATGGGAACATTAACAGATGAAGCCATTGCTAAAGCAACTGACCTTACTCTGGAAGAGATTGCTGAATTAAAAGCTCAGGCATCAGCCGTTACTGCATAAAACCACATCTACCTAAGCACATTCCACACATCGTGGAGTGTGCTTTTATTTTTCCGGAATAGGATACGGCTTAACACACCCGTCATCAGGCTCGTCATACTTATGGTCAAAGCAAGTGCCGTAGTAGTTGTCAATGTCCTCGTCATCGTCAAAATCGTCGAGATCATCGCCGTACTTGTCACGGATCTTCGCATTTGCTTCTCCGTTGCACTCACCGAGCTTGTACGCTGCATAAGCGATACCGCCCACAGCGCCGAGACCTGCTACACACTTGATGATCTTCTTGATATTCATATATAAATCCTCCGTTTAATACTCTACGGGATCGCCGTAGTTGATTTTTTTGATTGACTTTATGTTCGCTCCGAGGTCAAGACCACACCAATTGTAGTAACCCCAGGAGCCTGAAAATGCCACACAGGACGGCAGACTGTTATCATCATAGATAAACTCAACGATACATTTGCCGTCACCGCCGAAGTTATGATATTTTCCCTCACCGTCATCAGCCCAGCCTTTGCTGTCGCATTGCATGACGGTAAACTGTGTTCCGTTTTCAAGCTCCACTAAGTACCTGTCCCAATCATAGCCGTAAAACAAGCCTAATGCGGCGCAGTAATCACCGTATTCATCACGGCGAATGCCCGTGTTTGTGATTGGATCGACCACAGAACCATATATCGCACCCGAAGCAGGCTGTGCTTTCAAGCCCGAAGCCCTCTCGCCGGCAAAGCAGTTAGTCCACCCGTCCTCATGGGGAAAATCCCAAATGACCTCAACCGTTTCCGTCTTGCCGTTCTCCGACACAGGGACAGCTTCGGTGTTTTCTTCCTCAGAAAGAATAACAGGCTCTACCGTCACCGTGTACTCCGTACCCTCACGCAGGCCAGTGATGTAGCACAGGCTGTCCGATTTGAACTCAAAGTACATATTGTCATAGTAGGCATAATCGGGCGAGACTGCTTCACAAGTGACAGTGTAATCCCTGTCAGGCTCAGACTCCCATTCGACCTTTAAGCAGGAAACGGAAATCGTTGATACTTCCAAACCCTTGACAGTAACTTCGGTGGTCTCTGGCTGAACATCTGCATTATGTACGATGAAACCCATGATAAGAGCAAGTATTCTTCTTTGAAAATCAGGCTCAAACATTATATTTCGTCACCGCCTTCCGCTTTGATAAGTGTCTTTTCAAGCTGATACGACACTCCTATCAGAAGTGACAGGATCATCGACAGTATCAGCACTGTCGGCAGATAACTTAGCACGTTTCTTTTCCTCTCTTTCCTTAGCCTTCATCTCTTTTGCAAAGGCTCTGTATTTCGCCGTGTATTCGTATGATTTTCCGAACAAGTGCAATGCCGCCTTGTATAAATAAGGCTCATGTTCTTCGATAACAGCAAGTTCTTCGTTGATATGCTTGCTGAAAGGACAGCCTACACAGCCTGTTCGCCTCAGTCCGTATTCCGTGTAACAGCGTGAGTGCTGAACATCAAACATCTGCTCATAGTCATGCTTGTCCTTGCCCGTGTACCAGAATATCGGGCGAAATGTATCACAGCCCTTTGACTTGCACTCTGAAAAACAAGTCTTAAATGCCGCCGAACGGATACCGCCCTCAGCCTTGCGAATGCCCGTCATATCAAGGTCAGCATCAAGCTCCTTGATGATACGCTTTGCAGGCTTTTTCTTCGCAAATTCACAGCATTTGTTTGAAATCGGAAAGTCGGGAGGATTTGCAAGTATAAACTCTTTCAGCCACTTGTTACGATAAATCGAAAAACGGCTCATCTTCTGCACACCGTTTTCATCGGAGTAACGCTCACCGCACCACCATTGAAGTGCGACCTTGCACTTAGGGTATTTCTTCAAAAGCACCTCTAACGGCTCGTCCTCCCACTGGAAATTATGTTTTTGAAGTCTCATCATCTGCTCCGATACATACTTTGAAAGGAACGGCACACCATACTCCTTGATACAAGTCGGGATAGGCTTGTCAGGCTTGATGTGAATGATCTCTATACCATATTTCTGTTCAAGTTCAGCCAAATGCTCCTTTGTGGCGGTATATTCCAAGCCCGTGTCTATCCAAAAATAGGTCACTTTTCCGTCCTCATCGACCTTATGTATCATATCGAGCATGATGTCACTGTCCGAGCCGCCGCTGATACTGCACACAGGCGAATATGACCGCATCATAATGCGCTGTGCCTTGCAAAAAGCGGTATAAATGGTGTAGTTATTGTTATCGGCACAGGTTTTCAGGATTTCTTCATTCATCACGAAGTCCTCCCAAAATATGGGCAATCACGTCCACCGTCCAGCCGTTGCCGATACACTTGTAACGCTGTGAGTTGCTGATACCTGCCGTATAGTTATCGGGCAGAGTTTGCAGTCTTTCAGCTTCAACAGGAGTGAGCTTTCTGATGATATAATCACCGTCGGGCAAATCAATTTTATACAAACCTGTCTTTGCTCCCTGACCGCCGCCGTTAGCCGAAAGCGTGACGGACTTTCCACGAACGGAATAAATGCGCTGCCCCTGACCACCCTTGCCATACTGTCCGACACGGACAGGAGCACATACAAGGCTGTCTTTCTGAACTGTTGTCAGACAGTTTGATTTTCCGTCAGGTCTGACTTCGATATGCTGTTCGGTTTTATTACCGTCAACGTATCTGCCACGCTGGGCGGCACCCACAGGCTCTGCAACCGCAGTTGCACCGCCTTTGAAACCTTTGTTTTTGATAAGTGTTGCTTCACCGTACTTATAATATCCAGCCATTACAGTACGGCTTTTTTCACCCTCATCATTGTAAGTGTTAATGGGGATAGCTACACGCTGTTTAGCCATTTCACTTCCATATGGACTGAAAGGCTTTTCTCCGGCTTTATAATATGTAGCAGGGATAGTATGCGACTTGCCGCCAACAGTATTGATCGGAACAGCCACCATTGTCCGCTGTTTTCTTTCAAGCGTATTGTAAAGTACAGCACCGTTATAGGAAGAAGTCATACAATAAGACTTGTCCTGCCACGGCACAGCGTTTTCAAGCACGTCGGCAAGCATAATGCCCTTATCCTCGGGCTGGGTGACATTCGGGATATTAGTCCAATAGCATCTTTTTCGATTCTGACCGCTTACAAGTGCAGAATTTATCATGATAGGCTGTACGCCTAAATGCTTGCTGATCTCGTCCTTTATATTCTGATGAATGGAATAGTTATTTTCATAAAGAAAATATCTGCACTCGGACTCTTTCAAAGCCCTCACATACTCCATAAACAGCCTGAATCCCATGCCGTCAGAGGTGGTCTCTCTGCCTTTCTTTGCAATAGACCAATATGTACACGGACTTCCGCCGAGCAAAAGGTCATACCCCTTGAACTTCGTAAAATCGCCGTCAAATACGTCCCCGTGGTGAACAATATCGGGGTAATTGCGCTTTGAGACCGTGACAGCGTACTTGTCGATCTCAAAGGCATCATAACACTCCACGGGAATGCCTGCCCTTTGCAGAGCAAGCATACCGCAGGAAATGCCGTCAAATAGGCTTAAAACTTTCATTAGACAAATTCTCTCTCTTTTCTCATTGTCTGTGTTGTTTCTTTATATCTGTTTTATTGTCAGAACCTTGAATCCAATGGGTTCAAGGTCGTTCAGGCTTCGTAATACTCATCACAAAGCTCCTTGTATTCACGCTCCAGTTCGTCATAATCCTCGCAGAGCTTGTTGTACTTCTCCGCAAGGACGGAGTGATTTCTGCCAAGCTCAGAAGCCGACTTCACAACATTATCGTACTTCTTCGCCATAGCGATACCGCCGTCCATAAAGCCGATCATGTGACCTGCATTATACCCCTGTGAAAACCACTTGCGCTTGATACAGTCAGCCACCTTTGCGGTAACTCCTGCCGCAAAAGCCGCCCCCACAAGTGAAGCGATACCTACGATCATCTTTTTTCTGTTATTCATTTGCTGTTCCTCTCTTTCTCTCATTCGTCATCATAACTGTCATTGCCGTCAAAAATTTCCAGGTCATCATCATCGTCCGACTTGTAGTCATCGGGATCAAACTCAGGCTTTCTGACACCGTTATCGTCCTTTTTCTTCTTGAAAAGGAAGAAACCGCCTGCACCGAATCCGATAAGTGCGATGATACCCACAAGGTAGATACTGCTCATATTGGCAGGAGCTTTCTTGGTGGGAGCATTTTCGCCGTCCTCAGCACCTTCACCGTCAGCCGTTGCTTCGGAAGTCTCAGCCGTGTCCGAGGAATTATCACCGCTGTTCACTCTGCCGTTGGCTTTCTCAGCCGCCTGAGCCGCTTCTTCGGGAGTGTACTTCGGATTTCCGTCCTTATCTTCTTCGCCTGCATAGAGAAGTGCGTAGAGATCATAATCGTCAACTTTGTTCAGAAAGTACACATTGTCCTCGCCGCTTTCAGCCGTATAGTTGATAAGCACATAGAAAACGTGACCGTCCTTTGTAGTCACGGCGATAAACTGCATTTCCTCTGTGTTGTAGATGATCTGCTCCGACTTGATAAGAGTAGCGTTGCCGTCTGTATCGTAATAGGGATCGCCGTCATAGTCAGGTCTGCTGTCATTTGCGGTAACAGTGCCGTTGCCGTTCTCGGCAAGCTGTGCCATTACCTTCATAAAGTCCTCCATGCTGTATTCTTCATCTGAAACAGAAGAAACAGTAGTTTCGGTCTCTGAACTGCTGTCCTCAGCTGAGGTCTCTGTTGCTTTTGCGGTTGTTCCCTCAGTTTCAGAGCCGTCCTCCGAACTGTCATTATCAGCGGCAGTTGTTGCCTGTTCAGACACTTCAACCGCAGAATCTGTCGTTTCCGCTGCCGAAGCAGAAACCGCACCGACACTTGCAAGGGAAAGCATCATTGCTGCCATTACAGCACTAAAAAATCTTTTTCTCATTGTTGTCCTCCTGTAAAAGTGTTCCTGTGTATTCATCGCCGTCAGCCAGCTCGTCAATGTCATCGTCGGTAAGCCCACGGCTCTTGAATTTCAGGTTTTGCTGATATGAACGAATAAGTGTCTCGGGATCGGTCTCCTCTGTATTAGCCACCTGTTCGAGTTTTTCATATTTCAGCACTTTTATCTCCATAAGGAGATTTTTGAGCTGTCCGCTTGCTGTTTCTATCTGCCTGCGGAGTGAATCAGCCCTTTTCTCTTTCTTTTCGATCATCTGATCTATATTAGCCATCACATCACCTCCGTCAATACAGCACCAAGCGTGGATCAATGTAGTCCCAGCCGTAGCCGTCCGTGTCAATGTAAATATGAAAATTCACGTTGCCGGCTGTCGTTTTGGCAAATTCCTTGCCCTCCTTGATACTGTCGCCTTCCTCATAGTCATTTATCAGCACCGCATTTGCGATAGTAACCTCCGTATCACGTTTCGTACCGCCGTTTCCGTCATACCAATACTTCACATCGTCCTTGCGGATAGTGATCTTGTTGTCATCGGTATCAACATCGGTTATCTTTCCGCTGAAAGGCATTTTGAGCTTTGTTCCGCTGTCGGCATAGACCTTGATACCCTGATACAGCCCGTCACTTGCTTCATTCCAGCCTGTCATTTCGTAGCCAAACTCTCTTTTGAGGGAGTAGTCACGGATAGACGGCTCGGGAAGAAGATTGTACAATGTCTGATGATTGCCGTACAACGTGTTTCCGTCCTCATTGCCTACAAGCAGATTGTAATACTGCCAGCGTTCTGTGCTGTGAGATTCAGCTTTCAGAATATCCTCAATTGCCTTATCAAAGGTCTTTTTCTGCTCAACATTATAATAAAGGTCACATTCCGTTTTCCAGTAATACTTTTCATAATAAGCGTACATACAAGTGTCGCTGATACTGTTATTCCAGATATGGGTATCTGTCGGAGAGATTAAAAACCATGCATCAGTGCCGTCCCAGCCCCAGAAACTGCGGTCATGCCGTTCTGAGCCATGCTTGAAGAAAAAAGTCCCTGTACTGTTATCAATGTAGTAAAACGGCTCACTGTCACCGGCGTAATACCTGTGGTCACGAACATAGAAGCCCGTCAGAGCGTAATCATTATTTGGATCAAGCACACGATAGCTGTCTGTTATACAAATGTAGCCGTCATCGTCCTCATACTGCGATAATTCAGATGTTATCGCAATCGGCTTGAAACGGTACTTATAAGGCTGACCGTCATAGATATATGCGTCCTGTTCGGCTCGGTAATATGTTCCCGATGAAGCATTTCCGCCGCCCCAATAATTGTAGGGGTCAAGTTCCTCCCAACGGGATTTGTTGTCATACCAGCTGACGAAATTGTACTCGGCATCAAAAAGGTCTTCTATCAAGTCCTCAGTATCACTGTCAAACTCCCAATACTTTATATCGCCGTTATCATCGGCATCAAAGTCATAGTAATAGGCACACAGGAAAGACCACAGTTTATAACAATCGAAATCATATACCGGATCCCAATCGTATTTTGATGATCTGCCCCAATACCAGTTATCGGGAGTATCGCTCATACCTCTTGTATCTTCGTCAAGTTCCGCAAGTCCGTCCTTCCAGTTGGAAGAATCACCGACCTTGCGTATCTTCTCATTCATTTCATAGGCAAGTTTCGTGTAGTATTTTTCGGCTTCCGACAAGTCATAGTCCTGCGCCGCATAAGTACCGAGAGTGAAACCGCTGCTTGAAGCGATAGAACTGAAAATCATGATGATGAAAGCAAACACAAGAAGAATGATGATAACAGGCACAGCCAGAGTTGCAAAGAACTTCTTGACTTCCTTTTCGTACACGTTCTTGACGAACTTGAAAGCAGTCCTGATCGCATCGGAAACAGACTTCTTCGTCTGCTTGTTCTTCGGTCTGCGCTTCTTCTTTTTCTGCTTGTACTTATCGTGCTTGTCATTCAGCCTGTTTTCCTGCCTGTTCAGGCGGTTTTTCGACTTTGATTCGCTGTCTTTGAGCCTGTCGCGCTTTTTCTGCTCTCGCTGTAAACGCTGAGGCTTTTTGACCTTTTCTATTGCAGGCTCGGCAATTCTTCTCTTAGCCGAGTCTATCGCATGAAGCACATCGTTGTCCTGATCTTCGTTGACAGCTTTCTGCCATGCAGAAGCCCTCATACGCTTTGCTGAATAAGAAACAGGCTTTAAGACAAGAAGCCCTGCACTTGCATCACGCTTGATCTTCCGCTGATTGCGAAGTTCCTTTTTCTTGAACTTCTTGTCTGTTTTAAGCTGTTTCTGCTCAAATTTCAGTTCACGCTTTGACTGCAAATACGCCTGTTTACGGCGCTTGTTCATCGCCCTGCGGTAAGGATTGCCCCTGTCTCTGACCTTTCTTGACTTGTAAAAAGCCTTAGCCGACTTTATATCCGCCTTTGAAGCACTGAGTTTCGGCTTGTAGGAATCGACCTTGAAAACCTTGTATTCAGCCTTTTGGAGCTTGTACTTTGCTTTTTCAAGTTTCTGCTGTTTCTTCTGTTTCAGGTGACAGTGCGTACCCCTGACGGCATCGACCGCCGTTCTTCCAACAAAGAAAACTCCACGGTGATAATCGTCCACCGCTTCACGGGTGTACTTTTGCTTTAATTTGTTTCTGACTTCACGCTGGGCAACGTCAGCACCTTTCAGCCCGACAGTTTCAGCTGCGAGTGCAGTGTCAACAGCCGTCTGCGTTACATCGTGTACTGCAAAATTCGTGACCTTTGCCGCACCCTTGAAAATCTTGCCCTTTTTGGACTTCGGTTTCCAGGCGTTTATCGCCCTTGTGACCGAGGGAACATCGCCCTTGATACGGTATTTTGCATTGACTGCCTTATGAATCAGACCACGGTTATTGCCGTGAAACTGCTTTTCACCACGGACGATATACCCACGAGTGTGATAATTGCCACGGCTGTTCTGTTCACGGCGAAAGTCTATCTGAAACTGCTTTGACCGCCTGCTGACCTTATCGAAACGAGCCTGAGCTTTACGGAGGTTATTCTGTTTTCTCTGTAATCCCATAATTCCTCCATTTCATGCCGTTTACTGGTCCTGTGGACGAGTTGTCATCAAGCGGAACATCTGCGTGTCTGCCGGAAACTTATCGGTGAAAGGCAAAAGCACCTTATCGTATCTGATAAGACCTTCGCCCGGACCGCTGTTTGTTACGAATTTCATCTGTTCCTTAGAAATGTGCAGTTTTTCGGCAAGAATATCTCTGTCACCCGATGCCTGATTCAGCATATAGACGAAGTCCGAGTTATCGAAAATATTCTCGACTTCCTGCGACTGCAACAGGTCTTTTACATTTTGCGTGATACCCGTGGGAACTCCGCCCCATTTTCTGAAACGTTTCCAGATCTCAGCGGAATACTTTGCCGTCTGTTCCTCTTTCAGCAAAAGGTGGAATTCGTCGATATAGTATCGGGTTATCTTTTTCTTCTCACGGTTTGCAGAAACTCTGTTCCAAACCGTGTCCTGAACGATAAGCATTCCGACCTTTTTCAGCTGATTGCCGAGTTCCTTGATGTCAAAGCAGATGATCCTGTTTGTCATATCAATGTTTGTGCGGTGGTTGAACAAGTTCTGCGAACCGTTTACGAACATTTCAAGGCTGTTCGCCACTCTCAGAGCCACATCGCCCTCAGCTTTCAGCTCATGCTGTAAGTCGGAAAGCAAAGGCATTTTCTCCACAGACGGCTGATTTTCGATAAAATTCTTGTAAATTCTCTGTACGCACTTGTCGATAACAGACCTTTCCTCAGCGGTCAGACCGTACCTTCCGCCCACGATGATCTCACACAGGCTGATAAGAAAATCAGACTTGTCAGCGATAACTTCCATTGGATTGCTCATAAGGTAATCGTCAATCGTTACGTCCATCGGGTTGATATGCTGTTCGCTGTTTGAAGCGATACGGATAAGCTGTCCGTGGAGCGCCGACACAAGAGGAAAATATTCTCCCTCGGGATCACAGATGATGATATCGTCCGTGGTGGTCAGAAAGCAGTCTAAGATCTCTCTTTTTACAGAGAAAGACTTGCCTGCGCCCGGTGTGCCGAGGATAAGTCCGTTGGGGTTTTTGAGCCGTGACCTGTTGGCACGAATCATATTGCCCGAAAGTGTGTTCACTCCGTAGTAAGTTGCCTGACCGTCCTGAAAAAGCTCCTTTGTCGTAAACGGCACGAAAATAGCGATACCGCTTGTGTGCATTTCCCTTGACACGGGTACAGCGTTGTAGCAAATGGGGAGTGTGGAAACAAGCGTCTGCTCCTGTCTGTAATCGTAGGGGAACATCGTGCAGTTGTTCTTCTGACAGATACGCTTGAGCATTTCCGCTTGCAGTTTCAGCGCCTTCTTGCTCTTTGCGTAAGCTCTGATACTGATCGAGATATGGAAAAGGCGCTCGTTCTTGCTGTTCAGATCTGCAAGCAGTTTGTCGATGTCCTCAATGTACATCTTGATAGCAGGCGGAAGAATATCCGTGTCATATCCTGCCTGAGAAGCCTTTTTCTGCTCATCGACCTTCATAGCTTCAACCGCCGTCAGCTTCTTCTTGACGAATTTGAGTGCGTCGATCTGATCTAACGGCTCAACGTGAATGTTGATACAGAATAAGTTCTGCATTTCCAGAAAGTCTTTCAGAATTTCGTCCGACAGTTCGCCTGCAAGAATATTCAGTCCCCAAACCGCACCGTAGGCATTGCCGATCTCAAAGTCAGCCTTGTTGAATTTCAGGGACGGCGGAGCAATGAAATCCTTTGTATCCATACCTGCATGGAGCATACTGTCCCAATCAAAGATAAAGTGCTGACTTCTGTACGGATTGAGAGCGTAGTACATCGCTTCAAGCCTTGCCTTGCCGTCGAGCATTTCGGCTTCCACGCCAAAAGCCTTAAAGCCCTTGATAATGTCGCTCTTAATGCTCATCAGCTTAGACCTTGCCGACTTATAGCTTGTACTCTCAATTCCGAATGTCAGGAATTTACGGGCAGACTGACCGTTAGAGCCTGTCATGAGCTTGTCGGTCAGCATCTTGCTGTACTCCTGACGAATATCGTTGAAGTCATCGTCCTGTTCGGGTATCTGAATTGTTTTTATCAGCTTGTCCTTTGAGCGATTCTGATTCTCAAAGGTCAGCTGGAACTTGATGGTATTATCGAAAAGATTGATAATATCGCAGTATTTTGAAAAAATGTTGTTCTGTTCATCGAACTCCGCAATACTGTAATTGGCATCGTAAAACTGAACTGTCAAAGAATAAAAATTCTCTGACACCTGACAAACTCCGTCACGGAACATACAAAGGAAAGGGATCGTATTCTGCACCGTGGCATTGCTTCCGTTTTCTTTCTTTATCTCAGCCATTCTTGCGGATAAAAGTTTTTTGTCCTCTTTGGTAAGCTGTGAGGCAGGCTTGCCCATGATAATAGCCGATTTGGACTTGTTATCACTTATCTTGGCATCTTTCTTTCTAAAGCCCATTGGTAAACCTCCGTTATATCAAAGCGGAGGACACCGAAAGTATACTATTATATATAGAGAGCGTGGTCAGCCTTTTCTTTCGGCATCTCTCAGCTTTTTTCGTATCTTCATATATTCGATGTGCCGATCAAGGCTCACGAATACGTTTGTTGTTCTGTAATATCGCTTTCTCGGTCTTGTAAAATACTCTTTCATGAACCTGATCTGCTTTTCAAGAAACACACCTTTCTTTCGGTAAAGTCCGCAGAGTATCGCAGGTGCGGCACACGCACCCATCGCAAATATCGCTCCCGACATACCGATCGCATTTCTTGTTAAGAAGAAAACAGGCGCTCCGATCACAAGACCGATACCAAAGCATATTACTTGTCTTTTTGTAAATCCCGCTATGAACTTTTCTTTGATCTCGTTCAAATCTTTCGGGATTGGAACGTTTTGTGCCATAAAACCTCCGTAAATAGCCGTTTTCAGCGTTTTAGTGAGCGCTAAAAACTGACTTTGAAATAGCGCCTGTACGCAGGATCGTAAAGATCAATGCAGCCGTGTAGCCCAAAAGCATCGCCATTTGCATAATGACGCTTCCTGTGCCTGCATTCAGAGTTGTTATCATATTTGCAAACAGTGTCTTGAAAATACCGAGTGCGACAATGATAAAAAATCCCTGAAACGACAATGCTAAAAGCTGTTTGATCCAGTTTTTGCCGATTGAAGCCCATTCTCCCGAGTCCATCATCGTAGCCATAGGGATAGGAGCAACAGAGAGATACATAAATACCTCAATGATACGGCTTGCAAGGGTTATAACGATAGCGACTATCAGTATCATCACTCCGAGATGCACTATCAGGGAGATAAACCACACGGTCATAAGCTCACCGAGGGAAAGTCCGCTTAGTGCTGACTTTTTCAAAGCAAGCGCCGTATCCAGATAATCGCCTGTGCCGAATAGAGTTGTCAGACCATTGGAACAAACATTAGTTCCGAAGCCGAACAATGCACTTGCGATGTAGTATGTATTCGACACCAATATTACACCGCACAGGGCTTTGATTATCCATTTGATAATGATACTGTCATCAAAGTCCTTGAAATTGTTGCCCCTCAGCACCGTCTGTATCAGGTCATTCAGCAGAATAACTGTTAAGATAAAGCCGGCGATCGGTACAACCACGTTATTGCAAAGTGTTTCGATAGTTGTCCACACCGAAGTTCCGCCTGTTCCGCCGCCTGTGAAGTTCGCAGGGTGAGAAGTCAGGTATGTTGAAACAAGACCGTCACTTCCTGTTGTCTGCGAAAAAGTATCGGTCAGCAGATCGGAAATACCATCAAACTGGCTCTTGATGCCGTCTTTGAACAAGTCACAGCACCAATCTTCAAGTGCGTCTATCGCATCACTGATCACTCCCATTTTTCATCACCTCCTGCTGGGGGTTGTAATGGTCTGTCGTATTTGTTAAGCTGTCTCAGTTCAAGTTTAGTGGTGAGTAGGTCACGGCAAAAATATGCCGAGCCGAAATGATTGCCTTTGGTGGTACATTCCATGTTTTTTCGGGTATGGTAGTCCACCCTTGCATCAAAGGCAAGGAGCTGTATCTGATTTCTGAATATCTTATACCGCTTTTTGCCCTGTATGCTGTTTACGGGCAGAAGGAGTGCGAAAGGCTTCTCAAAAGAAAAAGCCCTTTTCAGAACTTCATCTTTCTTTGAGAATGGGGGATTGCTCACAAGTATGTCCCAATTCTCAGGCTCATACTTAAAGAAATCCCTGCCTTCGCTCAGACTGCTCCGCACAACCGTATATCCTTTTTCCGTAAGGCAGTTATAGTAGGCGCTCCATTCTTCATCGAACGGACACCAAATAACCTTGTCTTTCGGCAGGAACTCCAGTAACGGCTCTACCGCATAGTAAGGCGTATAGACCTCGTCTCCTGCACTTGTCCTGTTGGCAGTTAAGTATCCTATGTTGATTGCCATTGTGTCACATCGCTCATTACCCACCACAGCCCACCGCATGAGCGACCTTTCGTAATTCTATATGTCAGCGTTATTTGTATAGCGTTCAGCCGTTAGTTCACGCTTGTCTCTTTCTCTGAGTTTTCTTTATCAGATAGCACCTGTCATCATGGATTCGAGAACAGGAACGAGAATGATAGCGAGCAGGATCAGACCAAGACCAGCCATAAGCTGCTTCATGCCCTGGCTCTTTGCTCCCGGGTTATCATTACCGTAACCTTCCAGAAGGTTTACGATACCCCATACACCAACACCGCCGCCGATAAGGCAGATAACGCTCTTGAGAACGGTGCAGGCGGTAGTAATAAAGCTGGAAGTATCAACTTCACCGGTACCAGCCGCAAAAGCCTGAGTTGCACAGGTAGATGCCATTACTCCGGCGATAGTTGCGAACATAGTTGCCTTCTTAGCAAACTTAGCACCCTTAGAAAGCCACTTGTGCTTGGGTGCAGAGGTGGTTGCTGTCTCCATTGCGGTATTCTCAACCGCAGAAATATTCATAGTTTCCATAGGTAAAAAGTCTCCCTCAAATAAAATAAATTCGTCCATTCAGCGTCACCCGATTATCTCTTTTTTTATTTTTCGGGTTCTTAGCTGTCTGCCGTATCTCCGTCTATATCTGTTTCGGAGTCGGCATCGTAAACAGCTTCTGCTTCTGCATTTTCTCTTTCTGTCGCATCAGCAGGATAGGTAACTTCCTTTAAGGCGGAACTTGACTTGTCGATCACCCATTGACTCATTTGATCTTTCGGAGAAATGTTTGAAACCATCCCACTTCGGTCACTAACAAAACTTTGAATGTCAAACTTTTTCTTCGGATCTGCATCAAGAAGTTCAGAGTAATTTTTGTGTCTTGTTATATCGTATTTATCAGAGAAGAACGGACGCACTCCTCTAAGCTGTAAGATACATTTTCCGCCGTCCATTACGGCTAATTCGTCCTGAGACTTCAGCTCCTTTCCGAGTTTCTGATAGTTCATGCCGTAGCTTTCCGACTGACCTCTGTTGGTGGAGGTATTGAAACTGTCGATAGTTTCCTTACCTAAACTTTCAGAGATCTCTTTCAGCGTTGACTTTTCTTTGCCGCCCAAAAACAGCATCGTATCACAGTTGCCTTCAATCGTGTCTGCATTGTCTTTGTAGATAGCCTTTAGCTGGCTCTTAGCTTGCAAGATGATACTTGCCGATATTTCACGGCTTCGGATAGTCGCTATCAGCTTCTCAAACTGCGGTATTTCGCCAATGTTCGCAAACTCGTCCAGGAGACACCGCACATGGTACTGCAATCTGCCGCCGTCGCTGTTGTCAGCTTTGGTACACAGCAGATTGAAAAGTTGTGAATACATGATCGCAACGAGGAAGTTAAACGTTGCGTCAGTATCGGAAATTATTACAAACAGCGCCGACAGCTCGTCACCGAGCATATCAAGGTGCAGTTCGTCATACGAAGTTATCTCCAGAACTTCATCTATGGCAAAAGGCGCTAAACGTGTCGAACAGCTAATTAAGATAGACTTAGCCGTTTTGCCTGCGGCAAGTTTGTACGCCTTGTATTGTTTGAGAGCAAATGCGCCGAGCCTTTGCTGTTCGCTTTGAGGTGTCATGTGACACATTTTGCGGTATTCGTCATAGGCTTTGGCTTCAAATTTGAACTTGCTCTCGCTTTCTTCTGCTTCTTCGGAGTTATCGTCAGACCCCTCCGACTTTTCTTTTTCTTTCTCTTTTTCTATGGCTTCGTCAATTTCTTCCTCAGAAGGGAACTGACCGTCAAGCCATGTTTCAAGCATACCGAACTGAATGTCCATAGCATTCTTGAAAGTTTCATCTTCCTCACGGCACTCAGAACCGTTTATCATTTCGATAAGCGTTTCAAAATTGCGTTCATCTTCATCGTAAAGGGTGAAGATCAGTGCAATGTAAGACGTATACAACAGCTTTTCAGCCTTTACCCAG
>CAMZIK010000053.1 GCA_947307175.1 uncultured Clostridia bacterium | reverse complement strand
GAACCCTTCTCCAAAAGGGTTTCCCCCAGCTACTCGCCTATAAATTCTGATTTATCGCATTAGGAACCGTTTTGTAAAAAGGAATCTATTATTTAAGGAGCAATCGGAATGTTCAGACTTGCAAAATATCTGAAACATTATAAGATACAAAGCATCTTCGGACCTCTGTTCAAGCTGATAGAGGCTTGCTTTGAGCTTGCCGTTCCGCTGATAATGGCGGACATCATCGACACGGGCATAAAAAACGAAGACGCATCATATATCCTGTGGCGCGGCGGCATACTGGTGCTTCTGGGCGTGCTCGGTCTGACCTGCTCACTTACAGCGCAGTATTTTGCGGCGAAAGCATCTGTCGGCTTCGGGCAGGAGCTTCGCACAGCACTTTTCAAACACATCAATACTCTCTCCTACACCGAGATAGACAGGCTCGGCAGCCACACACTCGTTACACGAATGACCTCAGACATCAATCAGGCTCAGACAGGCGTGAATATGATACTCAGGCTTTTCCTGCGCTCACCTTTCATCGTGCTTGGCTCGGTGATAATGGCGTTCACCATTTCAGTAAAGCTGACTCTCATCTTTCTTATCATCTCGCCTGCACTTGCCTTCGTTATCTATAAGATAATGACCTCGACAATACCACGCTACAAAAAAGTTCAGAAAACACTTGACAAGACTAATCTCATGACCTCTGAAAATCTCGTTGGAACAAGGGTCGTAAGAGCTTTTTCAAGGCAGAAGGACGAGCAGGAGGAGTTTGAGCGCAACGCTCATGAGCTTTATAAAATGCAGATAGCCGCAGGAAAGATCTCAGCGATAATGAACCCTGCGACCTATGTTCTTGTCAACCTTGCGATAGCAGCGATACTCTGGTTCGGCGGAAAGTCGGTAGATACGGGAAGCATCTCACAGGGCGAGGTAATCGCTCTGCTCAATTACATGAACCAGATACTTCTTGCACTTTTAGCAGTCGCACTTCTTGTCACAAATATCACAAGAATGTATGCCTGCGCAGGACGCATAAACGAAGTCTTTGACGTTCACACCAGCGTCTCGGACGAGGGAAACGCTCCCGTTAGTGAAGACCCGTCTGCTCCGAGAGTAGAGTTTCGTGATGTCTGCTTTGCCTATGCCGATGCCAGCGAGAACACGCTTGATGGCATCTCATTCACCGCACAGAAAGGCGAAACTATCGGCATTATCGGCGGTACAGGTTCGGGAAAGACCTCTGTTGTGAACCTTATCCCCCGTTTTTACGATGCCTCCCGGGGAAGCGTCCTCGTTGACGGCGTTGACGTTAAACGATATCCGTTCTCCCAGCTGCGCAGCAAAATGGGCATCGTTCCTCAGAAAGCTGTGCTTTTCAAAGGCAGCATCAGAGACAATATGCGCTGGCGTGCTGAAAGCGCAAGCGACGAGGATATATGGCAGGCGCTTGAAATAGCGCAGGCAAAGGATTTTGTCAGTCAGAAACAAGGACAGCTCGATCATGAGATACTTCAGCAGGGCAAAAACCTTTCGGGCGGTCAGCGACAACGCCTGACCATAGCAAGAGCTCTCGTCGGCAGACCCGAAATACTTATCCTTGACGACTCCGCATCTGCCCTTGACCTTGTCACCGATGCAGCTCTGCGAAAGGCTATCGCCGAAAAAACACAGGATATGACCGTTTTCATAGTTTCTCAGCGCATCTCATCTATAAGAAATGCTGACAAAATAATCGTGCTTGACAACGGAAGCATCGCAGGTATCGGCACTCATACCGAGCTGTACAAGAGCTGCGGTGTGTATAAAGAGATATGCCTGTCTCAGCTCTCCGAAAAGGAGGTGGCTGCGCATGGCTGAAACAAAACTTTCCCCGAAAAAGCAGCGTTCCGACTCAAAGGCTGCGCTCAGAAAACTTGCGCTCTATACAAAACCATATAAAGCGCTTTTCGTGTTTGCGATGATGTTTGCACTCATCAGCGTGGCAGCAACTCTCTATGCACCTATACTCATAGGTCAGGGCGTTGACCTTATCATCGAAAAAGGAAACGTTGACTTCAAAGCACTGATACCCAAGATAATACTTCTGCTTTCAACGGTTGCTGTAACCGCGCTGTGCCAGTGGCTGATGACGCTTTGTACCAACAAAATAACCTTCAATGTGGTCAAAGACCTGAGAAACGACGCTTTCAAAAAGCTTGAAAAGCTCCCTCTGTCCTACATCGACTCCCACCCGTACGGCGACCTTATCAGCAGGGTCATAAGCGATGTTGAACAGGTCTCCGATGGCTTGCTTATGGGCTTTGCACAGCTGTTCACGGGCATCTGCACGATAATCGGCACGCTCATCTTCATGCTGACGATCAACCTTAAAATAACGCTCGTGGTCGTGCTGATAACTCCGCTGTCGCTGTTCGTGGCAAGATTCGTTTCACGCAACACCTACAAGCTTTTCCACAAGCAGTCTGTCGCAAGAGGCGAGCTTACAAGCCTTGTCGAGGAAATGACGGGCGAGCAGAAAACCGTCACAGCTTTTGGCTTTGAACATCAGGCTCAGGAAAAATTTGACGAGGCAAACAAGGCGCTGTCACAGGTGAGCGTCAAAGCGATCTTCTTTTCAAGCCTCACCAACCCGACCACACGCTTCGTCAACGGACTTGTTTACACAGGCGTGGGCATTGTCGGCGCTTTTACGGCGTTTTCGGGAGGAATCACTGTCGGTCAGCTTTCAAGCTTCCTGACCTATGCCAACCAGTACACCAAGCCGTTCAACGAAATATCGGGAGTCATCACCGAGCTTCAGGGAGCGCTCGCTTCGGCGCACAGAGTCTTTGAGCTTCTTGCCGAAAAAGAAGAAACTCCCGATAACGATGCAAAGGTCATCACCGAGTTTGACGGCAGCGTTGATATTAACGCAGTAAACTTCTCATATGTTCCCGAAAGACCGCTGATAGAAAACTTTGAGCTTCACGTCCGCAAAGGTCAGCGCACAGCGATAGTCGGGCCGACCGGCTGCGGAAAAACGACAATGATAAATCTGCTCATGCGCTTTTATGACGTTGACAGCGGAACTATCCGTGTCAGCGGCGAGAACATAAGAGATGTGACCCGCAGTTCACTGCGTTCGGGCTACGGCATGGTCTTGCAGGAAACATGGCTGAAAACAGGAACTATCCGTGAGAACATCGCCTACGGAAAGCCCGATGCCACCGAGCAGGAAATAATAGCTGCCGCAAAAACAGCCCACTGCCACGGCTTCATCAAGCGCCTGCCCGACGGCTATGACACCGTAATATCCGATAACTACTCAACTATCTCCGCAGGACAAAAGCAGCTGCTCTGCATCGCAAGAGTGATGCTGTGCATTCCCGAAATGCTTATCCTCGACGAAGCAACATCATCTATCGACACAAGAACGGAAATACTCGTCCAGAACGCCTTTGCAAAGCTTATGAAGGGCAGAACGAGCTTTATCATCGCACATAGACTCTCAACTATCAAGGAAGCTGATAATATCATCGTTATGAAGGACGGACATATCATCGAACAGGGAGACCATAAGTCCCTTATGCAGCAGAACGGCTTCTACGCCGAACTGTATAACTCCCAGTTCTCCGAAGTATAGTCGGCGATTTGTTGGGGGAAAGCCCTGTTGATGTTTTACTGGGGGAAACCCTTTTGGAGAAGGGTTCTCCCCCAGACCCCCTTCCTAAACCATCTAATATTTTTCGGCATCAGAGGAAATAACCTCTGATGCCGAAAAATATTAGATGGTTCAGAAAAGAAAGTTTTAGAGAAAACTCTCCCAAGAGAATACCCCCAATAAAGCACCGACAGGGCTTATCCCGACAAGACACAATAAAAAAGCCAAAGATGAGAAATAATCAACAGAGCCTGGGGTAAACAGCTCTGACCTCTTATCTCTCACCTCTGACTTTATGAAAAAAGGGGGAGGAGAAATTATTGTGACAAAATACCCGATGTATCGGGTCTATGGAGCAGAACAGGCAAGTCTCTCATTTGTCTGTTCTGTTTTTGTCTATGTTTAAAGTATACCCTCTCTAACTTAAATATAACTAAAACCGAAGTGAGTGTTTTGTGAAAATTTAATTTCCCTGCCGCAACGTCATTTTGCATATATTGTGACAATTATATAAAAACCTTTTGGTGAGATTGTACATAAAACCGTTGACTTTAGCGCCCAAAAGTGCTATACTATTGATATATATGACTAATGTGAGATAATTGTTCCGGAGGTTTATATATGTTAAAAAAGATAACTTCATTTGCTCTGTCCGCAGTGCTGTTCCTTGGCAGCACGGCGCTCTCGCAGGACATAGCCGACGAGATATGCTCGGTCTTCTCGATAGATGCTCAGGCGGCAACGACCGTCATCTATAACGGCGATACAATGTCTGCGTTCTCCTCCCGCACTGCAGAAAGCGTTGCGAAAAAGTACACCGATGCTTACTATGCAGGCGCAAGCTATGTCGATAACGATCCTTCCACATATTATTCAACTCCCGCAGCCGTAGAAAAAGCTCCGTACAATCAAGGCGTTCTGACAACGGACACCTTGAAGTGCATGCAGGAGATGACCAGCTTTTACAGATGGCTCGTGGGAAACAAGACCCTTTCTGCCGAATGCAAGCCTAATGCTTCGCTTCAGTATCAGGCGCTGGACAGAAACTTCGAGTTTGACCACACGATAAGCAACAGCAGCAAGCCTGCTGATATGCCCAAATCTCTGTGGGATAAGGGATTTGAGTGCGACAACAATGTTCTCTCTGCAGGATTCACTCCGCTTGGCTCGATAAAAGGCTGGGTAAACGAGGGATACAGCCTGTCCGATTCTAAGTGGCAGGATCTTGGACACAAGATAGTAATGCTCCACCCTGATTATACTGATCTGCAGTTCGGCTACTGCGGAAATATCGGTATCGGCAAGATAAATTCCGACACCTCCGCTTCAAGCTATCAGCCGTTCTATGCTTTCCCGTCACCGGGATATGTCCCCAATGAGTGCGTGAACGTTGAAGAATGTGCTTGGTCTGTATCACCGTATAAGGGCAAAATAACGATCAAGGATCAGTCCAAGATCAAAGTCACCGTGACAAACCTTAAGACCAACGTAAGCTATACCTGCACAAAAGAAAACGGCAAGCTCAAATTTGAAGGCGATGATTTTATCGCTTTTGTACAGCCGTCCGATTACAACAAGACGACCAATAAATACACAGCAAACTATAAAGTCGTAGTTACAGGTCTTACCGACAAGGCGACCTCAAACCCCGCACAGATACAGTATACCGTAAAGTTCTTCGATGCAAAAGACTACGCTGCAAGCGCAGTAACAAAAGCAGGGCTGAACTTCAACCGTCTTGTACTGTATAACGATACCTTCGACAGCACCGATTCCCTCAAAAAGCTCGGCGCCTGCCTGCCTCAGTATGTGACTATCACCAATGATTTCGGAAACACTGCTAAGGTAAAAACAAAGGGTGCTTGGGTGCTGGACGAGAAAAACAGCTGCTGGTACAACAGCGTTGAACCGTCTGAAATTCCCGTCAAGTTCAATGACTCAGCTAATCTGCTCAGCAAGCTGACCATCAGTTATGAGTACACCGAAGACGTATACTGCAGTTACAATAAACTGGATATAACTTCATCAAAGCCGAACGAAGGCGAACAGGTCACATTCGGGATATACAAGACCTACTATACTATGGAAAGCTCGGCATTGTTCCAGATCGTCAAGGACGAAAACGGCGGATATATCTGCAAAAACACCTACAGTTCTCTTTCCTCTCCTGAGTTTGACAAGCAAAACAGCACAGTTCACGAACACTTCTATAAGATCAATGCGACACCCGAAGACAGCGGACAATACATCTCATTTTACTATTCTACCAAAGAATACTGGCCGGAAGCATATGTCTGCATAATCGCAAAAAGCCTTTCTGTCAGCCACAGCTATGAGATCGTAAGCCAGAAATCTCCGACCTGCACAAAAGACGGAGAGATAAAGTATAAATGCTCCGTCTGCGGAAAGACCTATACGGATACGATACAGCATCTTGGTCATGACATCGACTTTTCTTCCGGCGAAACAATTCCTCCTACATGTACTAAATACGGCTGCACACTTTATTCCTGCAAACGCTGCGGAGAAGAAGTCGAGACAAATTACGTTGCCGCTTCAGGACATAGATGGAGCGCCTGGAAAGTAACACAAAAGGCAAGCTGCACACAGAACGGGATAAAGACACGCACCTGCTCTGTATGCAATGAGACCGAAAAGGTCGAAACAGCTAAATCGGGACACGATTACGAGATCAGAGATGCCGTTGCTCCGACCTGCACCGAGCAGGGCTACGTCCCGCACGTTTGTAAAAAATGCGGCGATGTCTATAAGACCGACCTCGTCGCTGCTCTGGGACACGACTACTCAATATGGACTCAGACAAGAGCGCCGACCTGCTCAAAAGAAGGCTCTAAAAAGCGCACCTGCAGCAGATGCGGTCATATCGATGTCAAGGCCATTGCAAAGCTTGCACATAATCTTTCTGCAACAAAGACAGTAGCTCCGACCTGCACCGAACAGGGCTATACCCTTTATACCTGTTCCGTATGCGGTGCGACCGAACATAAAGATCTCGTTGCGGCAAACGGTCACTCGTGGAGCAAATGGTCAGTAACTACCCAGCCTACCTGCGAAAAGGAAGGCGTAAAGACCCGTACCTGTTCTGTCTGCGGCGACAGCGAAACGCTGCCCGTGCAGACGATAGACCATAAGTACACCGAAAAGACCGTAGCTCCGACCTGTACCGAAAAAGGCTATACCCTTTATACCTGCAAGGTCTGCGGATACAGCTGCAAGAGCAAATTCGTCACCGAAAAGGGTCACACCTGGGGCAAATGGACGACCGTTGAAAAAGCGACCTGCCAGAAGGACGGCACAAAGAAAAGGACCTGCTCCGTATGCGGCGAAAGCGAAACGATGACCGTCACAAAAACTCAGCACAGCTACGTCAAAAAAGTTGTTGCGCCGACCTGTAAGGAAAAAGGCTATACCCTGCATACCTGCTCGGTCTGCGGAGATAACTACAAGGATACCTATACCGACATAGTCGCTCACAAGTACGGCAAATGGATGACCGAAGCAGCAACACCGACCCATACAGGCGAAAAGTACAGGCTTTGTACCATGTGCGGCGAAAAGCAGACCGCACAGATCTATGATAAGATAAGCCTCAGGCTTGCAGGCAACAACCGATTCGATACCGCATTCTGCATCGCCGATCAGCTCAAAAAAGAAAACGGCGGAAAGGCATTTGAAAATATCATCATCGCTTCGGGCATGGATTTTGCGGACGCTCTTTCGGCGACTTATCTTTCAAAGGTCAAAAACGCTCCGATACTCATAACCGCAGCGGCAGACTCTACAATGAACAATGTGGTCGATTATATAAAGAAAAATGCAGCCGCTAAAGCAAACATCTACATAGTCGGCGGAACAGGAGCTGTTCCGAAAGCAATGGAGAGCAAGCTCAAAGGCTATAAGATCAAGCGCCTCGCAGGCAGCAACAGATACCTGACCAATATCGAGGTACTAAAAGAAGCCGGCGTAACGAATGAGGACATACTCGTTGCATCAGGTATGGATTATGCAGATGCTCTCTCCGCTTCGGCTGTCGGAAAGCCTATCCTGCTCGTTGCAGGAAAAGGCAAAAAACTCACAAAGGAGCAGACCGCTTATCTTTCGACCATTTCAAGCACAAAAGCAATAGTCATCGGCGGCTCGGGCGCTGTCAGCACGGATATTGCAAAACAGCTGAAAGACTCTTTCAAGAGCGTGACACGCATAGGCGGCGCAAACAGATTTGAGACCTCTGTGCTTGTCGCAGAAAAGTTTTTCAAAGACCCGCCTACAATGGCTCTTGCCTACGGACTGAATTATCCGGACGGACTTTGCGGAGGACCTCTCGCAATGGCTTACGGCTGTCCGCTGATACTGACTGTCAGCAAGAACATCACCGCAGCCAAGAGCTACGCCGAAAAGATAAAAGCGACCAACACCGTCACATTCGGCGGACCATCGCTTATCACAGACGATGCGCTGAAACAGATACTCGGAAAAAAATAAAGAGTTTTCCCACAAAAAAAGGAGCTGCCTTTATCGGACAGCTCCTTTTACTTATCATCTTTCGCATATCAGCCCTGCGATCTTATCTTCTCTTACAAGGCGCATATAATCGTCAATGCTTTGCAGCTTTTCATCAAACACAGTTGCACATCTTGCCTTGCTCACAGGTTCATGCCTGTCGCTGCCTGCGACCTTCACAAGTCCGTAGCTGTCAGCATACCAGTTCGCACGGCGGTCAAATTCAGGATCGTGATTTCCTGCATTGAACACCTCGACTGCATCGACATCATACGGGTAAAGCCTGATCGTGTCAATATAAAACGCCTCTCTGAACGGGTGCGCATGAACTATCATTCCTCCGCTTTCATGGACAAGCTTGATATACTCTTTAACGCCGATCTCCATGACCTCAGGGTGTGCTTTGAGCCAAGCCTCGTCAAGCCCGTATGTTAGCAGGTCCGTGCCGACGTATGAATACTCTATCCCGAAAAAGACGCTCAAGCCTATCTCGTCGCCCGTTTTCTTGGCGTCACGGTATCCTGCACAGTAAAGCCCGCATTTTGTTTCCCAGTCAAGAGACGGATCAACAGCACAGTTGCCGTTGAAAAAATGGTCGGTAACGATTATCCCGTCATAGCCTGCATTTTTGTAGTACCTTGCAAGCTCCTCTCCCGTCATCTGTCCGCAGGCGCTTGCCTGAGAGGTATGACAGTGAGTCTCATAAATGTATTGCATCAGTCTGTTATCCTTCTTGCCTCAACGTAGTATCTCTTATCCCATGCGTGACCCATAGAGAATGTCTTTCTCGGCAGCGCACCGTCGCAGATAACTGTCGGGAAAAGCTCTGATTTAGCCATATCAGGGAGCAGTACGCCCAGCGCATCTTCGCTCTTTGAAAGGTTGTCTATTACCTCGATGCCATGAATGTAATCTATCTTTCCGCCGTTTGCTTTCATATATCCGTCAAGGAAATTCTGAAGCGAACCGACTGTCAGTTTGGAGCTTTGCTTGTGAATGTAAAAGTCCTCGTGCTTACCGTCAGTAACGACAGTTATCTTCTGCTCGCTCGGCTCTTTTGAAAGTCCGAGAGCCTCGGTCATCTCAGCCATAAGCTTTGCCCTGTCTATGCCCGTGCATATCCTGTGGATAGCCTCGAACTCCAGCGCAGGCGAGTGCAGGTTCACTATCTCAACAAGAGCATATCTGCAATTAGCTGCCGACATATCCTTGCCGGCATTTTCTTTTTTCTGCTCCTCATAGAATGCTTTTGCCGTAGCGAGAGAGTGGTTTCCGTCACCCATCGCAAAGGTCAAAGGAGACTCGTTCTCATAGCCGTAACGTGCGCTGAAAGCCTCCTGCGAATCGAACTTTTCAAGCGTTGCAAGCAGCTTTTCCTGTGTGTCCTTGTCTATCAGCCAGCCCGTGATGTGACCGCCGTTTTTCATCAAGTCAAAGTCGTATACTTTTTCAAGGCTGTCCTTCTTTTCAGCCAGAGGCTCAACGATAGTTTTCTGCTCGTCATCAATGAGTATCATGATGTGCGGCAGCTCAACAGGCGCACCACGTCTAACTTTTATCCTCGGCGGGATACGCTCAACAACAGTCGCCTCGGTAGCCCTTACCCTGCTCTTTGACCCCTTGTTGTAATCATACTCCTCCAGGTCGATAGCACCGACAATGCCTGCTCTGACCTTGCCGTCTGCCTGCGTGCGCTCAATATAGATAAGTGCGTCCTTGTACTCGTTGAAAGTGTCCTCGGCAACATACTCGTTCATCTTGCCGTGAATCTTTTCAATGCGCTCGTCCACGTCGTCGCCCTCAAGATATACCTCAGGCAGAATAAGGTCGAGCGTGCTCTTGCTGCCGCCGACTATCTTTTCCGCATCAGCCCAGTATTCAGGCTCACTTGTGTACTGGTCGCAGGCAACTACCGCCCACTTTGACATATCCGTGTTCTTTGGCAGAAGTATATCCGCCGGTTTAAATGCTGACATTTTTATCAAACCTTTCCGTTAGTAATATCAATTATTTTAACAGCAGATTGCTGTTCATTGCGTTGTTGTATTTCAATTTGCTGTTCTGTTCTTTTAATTGTAAACCAAATAAACTCGATAAAATGTATCGGAATAAAAATAATAACTATAACTATTCCGAAACCGCCGCCTCCAACTATGGTCGCCAGTCCTGCGAACACAGCGGTTATAACTGTACATACCCGCATTACGCTGTTGCGTTCACACATTTTGGTACCGTACTTTTTTTCTGCACGCTGCGCACAAACGCAGTACCACGAACCGAGAACCAGCGGAACAAACCACAGAAACACTGCAAATGGTAGCATACTGAACCAGCCTCGTAAAACAAAGCATAACGGCACAGCCGCCGTAGCTATCAGCGTGTAAATTATCGCCTTTTTGACTGCCGAAGCCATTTCATCACCCCGTTACACTCATGCAGATAAAAACAATATCGAAAAAAATATCGCAAGAAACAAGAAACTATGTTTCTCCGCCTTGCTGCGTTGAATTTACCTCCTCTGCCTGCAACTGCTCTTTCGCTTTTTTGTAGACAGACATAAAAAGAAACACGCCAAGCTCGATACAGTATGTCGGAACAACAAAGAAAAGCCAGAATAAACCTGCGGAGAAATCATTTAAACCAAACAAATACAGTGTTGCTGTCACCGCAGCAATTGCTGTAAATACTGCCATTACGAGATAGCGCTCTCTTTTGTGCAAACCTTTCCTTTCTCTTATACGATCGGAAATGACCATATACCACGAGCCAAGTGCAACGGGTGTAAAAAAGAGAAATACGATCAAAAACAAATTCTCCGGCTTATGCGGAGATACCATCAGTCCCGCAATAGCTGCCGCCGAATATATGACCGACTTTACCACATTTACAACCATATCTCTTACCTCTTACGTCTTATCTCTTATTTCTAAGCTCCATCTCCGAGGGCATCTGCACAAAGCCGTACTTTTCGTACAGCGGTCTGCCCATGTCGGTCGCCTCAAGAGTGATGTGGTCGATGCCCCGTGCCTTTGCGTCCGCAACCAGCAGGTCAAGCGTCTTCATCGCAATTCCCTGCCGTCTGTATTCGGGGTCAGTGTACATATTCATAACATAGGCCTTTCTGCCCGTCGTGTCACAGCAGGTCGGCATCACCGTATAGTAGCTCATACCTCCCGCACCGATAAGCCTGTCCCCGTCAAAAACAAGGTAAGCCGTGTGGCTGTCCTCAGCGAAAGCCTTTTTGTAATATTCCCTCGACTGCTTCTCTATCTCGCTCATGTCCGTGTCATCGGGCAGCTTGTTCGCCGCTTTCAGCACCATAACCCTTGACGAGACCAGCAGTTCAAGGTCATCTATCCCCATCTTTTTGAATGTATATTCTTTCATTGTCTTGTCCTTTTATTGTCTGTAATTGTTGTTTGGGAAATTACCGCCCTGATAATTGTTGTAAGGATAATTATTGTCGGGATAATACCCATTGGGATTCTGATAATAACCGTTCTGGTTCGGATAATTTGCATTCGGATAATTGTTATACGGCACATTCCCGTAAGGCATATTCGGGTATTGCATATTCTGGTACTGCATATTAGGGTATTGCATATTCGGGTACTGTGCATTGTTCATACTGTTTATCCTCTGTGTTTTGATCCTGCTTGCATTGACGATCATCACTACCACCGTTACAAACGTCTCCATAAACAGTATCGGCGATGCTATGAACAGCGTGATAACGCCGTATCCGTAAGACTTAGCCGTACCTTCGTTAATAAAGGCAACTATTCCGATACTGACCGCTGCCGCAAGACAAAGGCTGGTAACGACCACAAAAATTATAGCCGTATTTCCCTTTGGCTTGCCGGTTTTCTTTCTGTGCATTTCCACAAAGAACGCTATCCACGATGAGACCGCAAGCGGAAAACATATCGCAAACCCGATAAAGCCTATCACCCAGATAATGACCGTATCAGTCGCCCATAGCACAATACTCATCAGGCTATAACCCGTTAAAATGCCAGCCGCAATACCCATAATTGATCCTCCCCCGTCAACTTGCTCAAACAGGACTGCAAATCATATCACAGTCCTGTCAGTTGTTTCGATCAATCTTCGGTTTTTTCTTCAGCCTTTTCCTCTGCCTTCTTCTCGGCTGCTTCCTTTTCAGCCGCAGCGGTAGTGGTCTTGTTCGCACCGCAGCAGTTCTTGTACTTCTTTCCGCTTCCGCATGGACAAGGAGCATTTCTGCCTATCTTCTCTCTCTTGCGGATGGTCATATTGTGATGTACCTTGTTTTCCTTGTAAACGTCCTCACGCTTCGGAGCGTCTTCATTCTTTCTTACCTGAATGGTAAACAGCATCCTGACTGTATCCTCACGGATAGAAGCGACCATATCATCGAACATATCCATACCTTCAACACGGTACTCGACAACAGGGTTCTTCTGACCGTAGGAACGAAGACCGATACCCTTTTTGAGTTCCTCCATGTCGTCGATGTGAGCCATCCACTTTGTATCAACGACTTTGAGCAGACAAACTCTCTCGACCTCATGCAGCATCTCTGTTCCAAGCTCTTCCTCACGCTTCTTGTAAAGCTCATCAGCTCTGTCAGTAAGCATCTGTACGATGTCTTCCTTGTTTACATCGTCAAGCTCCTGGAGAGTATAGTTGAAGTCGTCCTCTGTCGTGAGCAGACCTGCCAGATGCTCTCTGAGACCCGTAAGGTTCCAGTCGTCCTTGATGTCATTGTCGAGGATATATGCATCAACAGAATCAACAACATACTGGTTTATCATATTAACGATATAATCGTGAACATCTTCTCCGTCAAGCACCTTCTGACGCTGACCGTAGATGATCTCACGCTGTGTGTTCATAACGTCGTCGTAGTTGAGGACATTCTTTCTGATATTGAAGTTTCTGCCTTCTATCTTCTTCTGCGAAGACTCGATGATGCTTGTGAGCATCTTTGACTGTATCGGTGTGTCCTCGTCGACCTTGAGAGCGTCCATGATACCCGTTACCTTATCGCCGCCGAAAATTCTCATAAGGTCGTCTTCAAGTGACAGGAAGAATGTACTCTCTCCCGGGTCACCCTGACGTCCCGAACGTCCGCGCAGCTGATTGTCGATACGTCTTGCCTCGTGTCTTTCAGTACCGATGATATACAGGCCGCCTGCTTCTCTTACCTTTTCAGCAAGCTCTGCGACCTCCTCGGAGAATCCCTTGTAAAGCTCCTCGTATCTCTTTCTTGCAGTGAGTATCTCCTCGTCCTCAGTTACCGACGGACCTGAAGCCGCAACAGCGATCTCCTCGGAATAGCCTTCCTTCTGCAGCTGTGCCAGCGCCTTGTACTCAGCGTTACCGCCGAGCATGATGTCCGTACCACGTCCTGCCATGTTCGTAGCGATAGTTACCGCACCGAACTTACCTGCCTGAGCAACGATGAGCGCTTCCTTGTCGTGATACTTAGCGTTCAGCACTTCATGCTTGATGCCCTTGTTCTTGAGCAGCTTGGAGAGGTATTCACTCTTTTCGATAGATACCGTACCTACCAGTACAGGCTGTCCCTTTTCATGGCACTCCTTTATCTGCTCGATAACGGCATTGTACTTGCCCTTTTCTGTCTTGAAGATCACATCCGGGTGATCTATTCTTGCGATAGGCTTGTTTGTCGGAACTTCGATAACGTCAAGACGGTAGATCTCCCTGAACTCGTCCTCCTCGGTGAGCGCAGTACCCGTCATACCAGACAGCTTCTCGTAAAGTCTGAAATAGTTCTGGAAGGTGATAGTTGCGATAGTCTTTGACTCTCTAGCAACCTCAACGCCTTCCTTTGCCTCGATAGCCTGATGCAGACCATCATTGAAACGTCTGCCTATCATTATACGGCCCGTGAACTCGTCAACGATGAGTACCTCACCGTCTTTTACCACGTAGTCAATATCTTTTCTCATAGTACCGTTAGCCTTGATAGCCTGGTTGATATGATGCAGCAGCGTCATATTCTCGGTATCCATAAGGTTGATGACATTGAACGCCTTTTCAGCTTTCTTTACACCGCTCTTGGTAAGAGTAGCCGTCCTTGCCTTCTCGTCGATGATGTAGTCTCCGCCGAGCGCATCGTTGTCGGCTTTGTCGTCCATCTCAACTACCGTTACAGGTTTGAGGGTCTTTGCGAATCTGTCAGCGAGCGTGTAAAGCTGAGTTGACTTGTCGCCCTGACCCGAAATGATAAGCGGAGTTCTCGCCTCGTCTATGAGGATAGAGTCCACCTCATCCACGATAGCGAAGGAATGATCTCTCTGCACCTTATCCTTTTTATAGATTACCATGTTGTCACGCAGGTAATCGAAACCGAACTCGTTGTTCGTACCGTAAGTGATGTCAGAGAAATAAGCCTTTCTCTTTTCTTCCTTGTTCAGTCCCGGAAGAACGCAGCCGATCGTGCAGTTAAGGAACTTGAATACCTTGCCCATTTCTTCCGACTGGAACTTAGCGAGGTAGTCGTTGACAGTAACAACGTGAACGCCTTTTCCGTCCAGAGAATTTGCATAAGCAGCGAGGCAGGCAACGAGCGTTTTACCTTCACCTGTCTTCATCTCGGCGATACGTCCCTGATGCAGAACGATAGCACCGATTATCTGAACAGGATAAGGCTTTTTGCCTAAAACTCTGAACGCAGCCTCACGGCAGACAGCAAGCGCATCAACGAGAACATCGTCGAGCGTTTCGCCGTTCTTAACTCTCTCCCTGAGAATATCGGTCTGCCCGGACAGCTCCTTGTTGTCCATAGCCTGATATTTTTCCTCAAGGTCGAGCACCTTCTGCTTGATAGGCTCTATCTTTTTAAGCTCTTTCTTTGAGTAGTTGCCGAATAACTTGTCTACTAAACCCATTTTATCTTTCCACCTTTTGTTTTGATAACCGTAAAATTATGGTATATATACTTTCATAAATCTCGTCAAGTTACAAAAATACACTATATATTATACAACAAGCCCGTAAGAATGTCAACCGCAATCGCAAAACTTTTAACAATCACCCCGATTGACTTATTTTCGGGTTTATGTTATAATAAATCGTTCATTGTACTATTATTGTAAGGAGAGAACAAAATGATAACAGTTTCAAACGTAAGCCTTTCATTCGCAGGTCAGCTGCTTTTCAAGGACGTTGACCTCAAATTCACCGAGAACAACTGCTACGGCATCATCGGTGCAAACGGCGCAGGAAAATCGACATTCCTGAAAATACTCTGCGGCGAGCTTGAACCCACCACGGGCGAAGTCATTATCCCCAAGGAAACACGCCTTTCTGTGCTTCGTCAGGATCACTTCGCATTTGACGAGTACACCGTCCTTGACACCGTGATAATGGGCAACAAGCGCCTTTACGAGATAATGCAGGAAAAGGACGCACTGTACGCAAAGGAAGATTTCTCCGATGAGGACGGCGAAAGAGCTGGTGTGCTTGAAAGCGAGTTTGCCGAGCTTAACGGCTGGGAAGCAGAAGCCGACGCATCAAAGCTGATACAAGGTCTTGGTCTGCCCGAGGAGATACTCTATTCGCAGATGTCCTCTCTCAGCGGTAACGAAAAGGTAAAAGTCCTGCTCGCTCAGGCTCTTTTCGGCAACCCCGATATAATCATGCTCGACGAGCCTACCAACCACCTCGACATCGACGCTATCAGCTGGCTTGAGGATTTCCTCTCGGATTATTTCGGCACAGTGCTGGTAGTATCCCACGACAGACACTTTCTCAACAACGTCTGCACCCACATCGTCGATATAGACTACACCAAGATAAAAATGTACGTCGGCAACTACGAGTTCTGGTATGAGTCCTCACAGCTGATGCAGAGAATGATAAACAACCAGAATAAGAAGACAGAGGAAAAAATAAAAGAATTGCAGGAATTTATCCAGCGTTTCTCCGCCAACAAGTCGAAGTCAAAGCAGGCGACATCGAGAAGAAAGCTGCTCGATAAGCTCACCGTTGAGGAGCTTCCCGCATCATCGAGAAAGTATCCCTACATCGGCTTTACTATGGACAGAGAGCTTGGCAAGGACGTTCTGAAAGTCAACGGCATAAGTAAGACCGTTGACGGCGTAAAGCTGCTCAATAACGTTTCATTCACCCTTTCAAGAACTGACAAGGTCGCTTTCATCGGCGAATCCGAACAGGCTATCACCATGCTTTTCAAGATCCTCGCCGAGGAAGAAGAACCTGACGAGGGAAGCATCAAGTGGGGCGTTTCCACCTCACGCTCATACTTCCCGATAGACAATTCAAGCTACTTCAACGACAACGATACCACGATAGTTGACTGGCTCAGACAGTATTCCCGTTCTGAGATAACCGACACCTATCTGCGTGGCTTCCTGGGCAAGATGCTTTTCTCAGGCGATGAGATATATAAGCCCGTAAAGGTACTTTCTGGCGGTGAAAAGGTGAGATGTATGTTCTCGAGAATGATGCTGTTCGGCTCGAATGTGCTTATCCTCGACAGACCGACCAACCACCTCGACCTTGAATCTATCACCGCCGTAAACAACGGACTTTCCGAGTTCAAGGGCGTTGTGATATTTGCTACCCACGACCATGAGATAGCCCAGACCGTCGCAAACAGAGTAATAGAGATCACTCCCGACGGCTGCCTCGACAGAACGGGAACTTACGAGGAGTTCCTTGATTTCCGCCGTGAACGTGGAATGAAGTCATTCATAGAGTAAATAACAAAAAAACGAAAGGGCGTGAACGTCCTTATGAAAAGAAAGATCTCTATACTTATTCTGACAGCAGCGTTCCTGCTTTCAGGCTGTGCAGACTCGTCAAGCGATAACAGCAGCACAAGCAGCAGACAGACATCGCAGACCACGGCGGTATCGTCCGAGCAGACCACGACCGTTTTGCAGACAGCGACCGACTCGTCCGAAGCGAACACAGATACCTCTGCTTCTTCCGCTTCGCAGAGCAGCTCGTCAAATGATGTGCAGACCATCGCAAAAACCGAAAGCACTTCCTCTGCATCAACAGCATCGCCGTCAGGAACAACAACCGCCAGCACCACCGCTTCCACACCGCAAAAGCAGGCAAACACCGCCGATAAAACAAAGCCTACCGTGTTCGATAAAGGTCTGAACACCTGCCACCTTGCAGGCAAGCCCTTTGACCTTAACGATTATGTGAGCTACGGCGACGACACCGACCGACACCCAAAACTCACCTACACAGGCAAGGTCGATGTCAGCAAAACAGGCGACTACCCTATCCGTGCGACCGTTACCGATGCTTCGGGCAACTCGGAATCGTGGGATCTGACCATCAGCGTCGTCAGCAAGCTCCCCACGCCCCAAAGCATATATATCCCGTCAATGTCCTTTGAGACATTCACCTCAAAATACAAAGCCCCGAATGCACGCTTCGGGCTGGACGTTTCACAGTTTCAGGGCAGCATCGATTTCAACGCCGTCAAGAACGCAGGCTGCAGCTTTGTTTTCATCAGAGTCGGCACAAGGTTCAACAGCTTCACCCTCGATACCAGCTTCAAAACCAATCTCAAAAACGCACTCGCCGCAGGGCTTGATGTGGGCGTTTATCTCTACACCACCGACCATACCGCCGAAAGCGCACGCCAGAGTGCAAAGTGGATAGTCTCTCAGCTCGGCGGCAAAAAGCTGACACTTCCCGTCGCATTCGACTGGGAAGAAATAAACGATTTCCAGTCACTCGGCGCAAGCATCAACGACGTCAATAACGCCTACGCCGCTTTCAAAAGCGAACTTTCAAAAAGCGGTTACAGCTCAATGATCTATTCAAGCTCCGCAGCCATAGATAAGCTGTGGAACGCACCCATAAGAAACAGCGAACCCGTCTGGATAGCGTCCTATACCGATAAGCTCAGCTATATGGGCAATTACGGCATCTGGCAGGTCTGCTACGGCAAGATTGCAGGAATAAACGTCGTTGCGGATTTCAATGTGCTGTATACAGATAAAAAGTATAAGTAAATGTAAAAGTCATCACCGATCATCTCAGTGATGACTTTTTCTATCATACAAATCAGAATTTGTGCTAGCGCGCATGGCGCTTGTCCGTCGCATATAAGTATGTGAGGATAGCGACCTTTGTGTCGCTCCGGGCTGTCACTTTGTTGAAGTGATAAGTCAGTAATAACAGGTTTTTTCTGTCCCAGAGTAACCGTTACCACGGTTACTCCCGAGAGAATGGCAAAGCCATTCTCGGCTTTCATTCTCGTAAAAAAAATGGTGCAAACTGCCCGTAGGGCAGTATGTCAAGGGCAGCGCCCTTGCC
>CAMZIK010000052.1 GCA_947307175.1 uncultured Clostridia bacterium | reverse complement strand
CACAAGCTTATGTGCGACGGACAAGCGGACCGCCGCTGCGGTAAATTCTGATTTAGATTATTATTTCCCTACAAGCACTCTACAACGATTTCGTTGTCCTTGACACCGATTCCAAATGCGGTGATGCCTGTATCGCCTTTATCGACGATGAACTCACTTATCTTGTCCTCGACCTCATTCCTGATTACTCTGCGTATATCTCTTGCGCCGAGCTTCTGGTCAAACGACTTATGTGCGATGACTTTCAGTACATTTTCATCATAACGAAGCTGTATGCCTCTTTCCTCAAGCGGCTGTGCTATCTCTGAGAGCATAAGGTCTGCTATCTTTGCATAGTCTTCCTCAGTAAGCTTATTGAACACGACTACCTCGTCTACTCTGCCGATGAACTCGGGACGCAGGAACTCTCTAAGCGCTTTCATCGCCTTTTCATGGGCTATCTCGTTATCGGTCTTATTGAAGCCTACGCCTGTATCCTTATCGGTAGAGCCTGCGTTTGAGGTCATGACGATAACGGTGTTCTCAAAGTTGACATCTCTGCCCTGAGAATCGTGTATCGTTCCCTCGTCAAGTATCTGAAGCAGGATATTCATAACATCAGGGTGAGCTTTTTCTATCTCATCGAAAAGCACCACGCTGTACGGTCTGCGTCTTACCTTTTCGGTAAGCTGACCTGCTTCGTCAAAGCCCACATATCCCGGAGGCGAACCTATCAGCTTGGAGACAGAGTGGCGCTCCATATACTCGGACATATCGACCCTTATAAGCGGCTCTGTCGCATCAAACAGCGTTTCACCCAGCACCTTGACAAGCTCGGTTTTGCCCACGCCCGTAGGACCGACAAAGATGAACGATGCAGGTCTTCTTCTCTTTGAGAGCTGGACTCTTGTTCGTCTTATCGCATTTGCGACCTTCTCAACTGCCTGATCCTGACCTATGACTCTCTTTGAAAGCTCATCTTTAAGGCTCTTGATCTTTTCAAACTCGCTTTGTGATATTTTGTTTGCAGGGATACCTGTCCAAAGCTCTATTACCTTGGAAATGTCCTCATCGGTGACCTCGACGTTCTTGAGCTTCTCCTCGACCTCTTTGAGCCTGTTCTCGATGCGTGAGATCTCAGCTTTTTCGGTTGCGAGTATCTCATAATCAGGATCGGATTTTTCCTCATAATCGCTGACAAGATCCTGATGCTTTTTCAGGTCTTCGTTGAGCTTATCAAACTCTGCAAGTTCGGGAGTATTTATGCTTGCGCAGGCACACGCTTCATCCAGCAGGTCTATCGCCTTATCGGGCAGGAACCTGTCGTTGATGTATCTTTCGGACAAAACGGCGCACTCACGCAGTTTTGCATCGCTTATCTTTACTCTGTGGAAACGCTCATAATAGCCCTTTATACCCTTGAGGACTTCGACTGTTTCCTCAACTGTAGGTTCACCTACATTTACAGGCTGGAAACGCCTTTCAAGTGCAGCGTCCTTTTCGATATACTTCCTGTACTCCTTGAAGGTGGTTGCGCCGATGACCTGTATCTCGCCTCTTGAAAGCGAAGGTTTAAGGATATTGGCTGCATTCATCGTGCCTTCGGAGTCGCCCGTACCAACAAGGCTATGCACCTCATCTATGAACAGGATAACATTGCCTTCTTTTTTGACTTCCTCGACAAGACCTTTGCATCTGCTCTCGAACTGACCTCTGAACTGAGTTCCTGCAACGAGTGCTGTCAGGTCCAGCAGATAAAGTTCCTTGTCCTGAAGGTGAAACGGAACATCGCCCGAAACTATCTTCTGTGCGATACCCTCTGCGATAGCGGTCTTTCCGACACCAGGCTCACCTATGAGGCATGGGTTGTTTTTCTGTCTGCGGGAAAGGATATGGATCACTCTTGATATTTCCTTATCCCTGCCGATTATATTGTCAAGCTCATTGTTCCTTGCACGCTCGGTAAGATTCGTGCAGTAGTTATCAAGGAATTTGAGCTTTTTCTTTTTGTCCTTCTTGTCTTCCTTGACAGACTTTGCGCCTTCCTTTGCGGCTTCGGCTGCCTGCTCGGCGCTCTTTGAAAGCTCGCCTGCAAGGTTTCCGAGCAGTCCGCCTGCTTTGCCCATTTCGCCGAAAAGATTGGACAGAAAGTCGGGCATCGTTCCGCTTCCGCCCATTTCAAAGTCGTCGCCGTCGGGTATCTCGGCAAGCTGCTCGCTCATAGCGTTAAGCTCCTCTTCGGAAATGCCCATAGACTTGATATACTCGTCCACCTGCGGCAGACCAAGCTCCTTTGCACACACAAGGCACAAGCCCTCATTCTTTTTCTCATCGGGCTTATTGGGGTTTATCTGCGAGATGAACACCACCGCAGGTCGCTGGTGGCATCTTGAACACATCATCATTGTTTTTTGCTCCTTTCAGGGTCATATCATATGCTGTTTTTATTTATAGAATATACGGAAAAAGTATTTGAAAAGATAGGTGTTGTCGATTATGGTCGTATTCAGCTTACCGAGCTGGTTCTTTGAGGACTCGACGATAAGGCTGAGGACATAAGCTATCAGCAGCATATACGCCACACCTTTGAAAACTCCGAGTGCAAGACCGCCGAAGCTGTTGGCGGCAGAAACGACTTTTATCTTGCTGAGAAGTCCTGCGACCTTTACGATTATTGTGAGTGCTGCCGAAACGATGATAGCTGTCACAACAAAAAGTATCGCTCCTGCTGTCATCTTTCCGAACGGCTGCACATAGTTCTCCTCGATCTGTACCGCAGCACTGTGCTTATCTTTGGGAATGAGCATCTTGACAAACTTAACAAGCTCTTTTCGCTCGTTTTCAAGTCCGATGTTCATAAAGCTGTTCTTGCCGTTCTGACTGTCGCTGGTAAGCTTTAATATCTTGCCGAACAGTTCGTTGTCAAGATAGTCCTCAAAGTCATTGATGTTCTTATTCACTACGGCGGTATTGATGCCCTTATTGTTCAGCATCTTGCGCATATTCTCGACCACATCGCCGTCCTGCAGGACAGTTTGTCGGAGGTCATCATTTGTGACCTTCAGCGGCAGACCTTTTTTGCGAAGATCCTGCTCCATTATCGAGATAATATCTATCTTTTCGATCTTGCTTTCGATAGTGCTGACCGCCTTATCCTTGGCAACGGCTTTATAGACGGGTCCTGCCAGCGTAAACGCCACAGCACCCGCTATCACAAGCGTAGCGACAGATTTGAGCATAAAAGCGGCATACTTGAAAAAGCCCATAACGTATCCCGTTATGCAGGTGATAAGAAAGAGTATAACAACTGCCGAATCAAGTAAAATAGCCATTGTCCAACCTCTTTTGGTATGACTTATGTATCAAATCTCAGTTTGTTTATATCTCTGTATCCGAGAAGATAAACTGCTTTGTTTGCATACACACAGTCAACGTAGTTTTCGGAAACATTCACGGTAGAAAGAAGGTTTCCTTTTGAATCATAGCACTCAACGGTCTTATCGTTGAATGCGATTATATCCGAATCACTTATCTGGAGCTTCTTTGGTTTGCCTTGTATATCCTTTTCAACGTTTGCTTTATCGCTTTCGTTCTCACAGTCATAGATCATGAGAGTGCCGTGAGTTCCGACAGCACTGCCTGTATAGATGGCAGCATATCGGCTCGTGAGAGCAAAGGATACAAGTTCGTTTTTATTATCAAATGAAGCGATAGTCTTTCCGGAGCTGTCGAGCTTGACGAATTTATTATCGCAAACTACCCAGTAGTCTCCGTTTTTCATTTTCTTGGCACAAAGCGCTATCGCATCGGTCACGGTGGCAGTCATCAGCGGTTCTTTATCCTTGAAATCCACCGAATAGATCATCGAATCTATCTTTCCGCCCGATGAAGATATAGTACTTATGCAGCAGCCTTTTCCGTCGTCGGTAAAACAGATATCGACTACTCTTCTTCCGCTTGCCCAGTTATAGATCTCTGCTCCTGTTTCATCATAGAATGTGACATAAGCGGAATACTTTTCGGTCTGGGTCACTACACCGACATATCCCGACGGACCTATCTTAGCCATAAGGATAGGATTATCGGTCTTTTTGGTATATATCGTGTTTTTCTTGTTCATGACCTGAAAGCTCTTGCCAGCGTTGTCATATGCAACTATCTTCTTTTCGCTGACATCTATCACGGGAGAGCTATAATTATGGGCGATGGTATTGAGCTGTTCGCCGTTATCCTTATAGAACACCACTCTGTTCACATCCAGCGTGACCATTATATCATTGCATTGTGTAATACTTGTGATATTTGACTGAGCAACTTTCAGCGGGAAGTTTCCTCCCTCGGCTTTTCCGTCATTAACGATAGTATCATGCGGCTGATCGAGGATACCTTCGAGCTTTGGTATCCAGTATTTTGAGGTGAAGAATGCAGTCAGACCGATAGCAGCGACGATTCCGAGAGCAACGAGCCTTTTGATAAGCTTTCTGCTCTTTTGTTTTTTCCTCTCCTGTCTTATATCTGTAACGGTAGCGGTCTCAGGAGTTATCTTCTGACTGATAGTTCTTTCAGTCTCCTCCTCGTCCTCCTGATCCTGCTGTTCATCATCACTGAGATCAAGATCGTCCTCAGCTGCTTCGCTTATCTTTCCGTCCTTGAGATTGAGATAAGTAAATGACGGCTTATCGTCATAATCATCATCATACTCGTCGTACTCATCATCGTACTGCTGATAGAACATCTCTTCCCTGAACTCATCATAACCGTCTTCATGGCTGTCCTGTTCAGGCTGCTGTGCAGGGATACTTGTCACGGTTATCCTGCCTGCTTTTTCATCTTCCTGCTCTGCCTGCTGCTGAGCTTCCAGCTGTCTCTGGCGTTCAAGCTCAAGACTTTTACGGCGTTTCTGCTCACGCACCTGCTGCTCTCTTGCAAGCTCCTACTGACGAACATATTCAAGCTCCTGCTGCCTCTGGCGCTGTATCTGCAAGCGGCGCTCCGCCTCCTGCATTTCAGGCATACGGGTATTCTCAGGCATAGGCAGCGGTTCGCTGCTTTTACCCTTGCGGCGCTTTTTCCTGCTCATCGAATCGGGCAGAGGCGCATTGTAGTCATTGAACTGCTCTGCACCGATAAAATCGCTTTCGGTTATTATATTGTTCCGGTTCTTATTTTTCTTGTTTTTCACAGTAAAGCAGCTTGCTCATAAATCGTGCAAGCGTTCCTCCTTTTATCCTTGTGGATATGACACCTTGTTGAGATAAAGGCCCTGCGGCGGAACTGTGCGTCCTGCCTTTGTTCTGTCACGGCTCTTTATTATCCTTTCGAGGTCCTGCATTTGTATTTTTCCTTCGTTTACGAACAGAAGCGTACCGACCATTATGCGCACCATATTGTACAGAAATCCGTTGCCCGAAACGGTAAAGATGACAAGGTCGCCTTCACGGCGGACATTGAAACTGTAGATCGTGCGGACGGTATTCTCCTTATCGCAGTCGGCACAGCACAGCGCTTTGAAGTCATGCTCTCCGACAAATATCTTTGCAGCTTCATCAAGCTTTTTTTCATCTATCGGATACCAGCTGCGGTATGCTGTATTCATATAAAACGGATTCTTATATTCGCTGTTGTGTATAACATACTCATATTCTTTCCCGATACAGTCGAATCTTGCGTGGAAATCCTCACTGACCTCCTCACAGGTCTTTACACCTATATCATCAGGAAGCCGTGAATTCATTCCGAAAACTATGCCACGGCAGGTTATCGTTGAATCTGTATAGAAGTTCAGCACAAACTCTCTTGCGTGTACACCTGCATCTGTTCTGGAGCAGCCGATAACGTCTGTTTTTTCTCCGAGCAGGTCGGCGAGGCATTTTTCAAACACCTCCTGCACAGCAAGCGAATTGTTCTGCTTCTGCCAGCCATGATAAGCGCTTCCGCAGTACCAGATCGTAACTTTGAAATTTCTCATAAACTATCCTATTTTGTTTATCACTATAACTCCTGCAAAGAACAGAGCCAGATACAGCGTTCCCCACAGATCCGCCAGTCTGAGCTTTAACTGTTTCATTTTTGTTCTGCCCTCTCCGCCGTGATAGCATCTGCACTCCATCGCAAGTGCAAGCTCCTCGGCGTGTCTGAACGAAGAAACAAAAAGCGGTATCAGTATCGGGATCAGTGCTTTTGCTTTTTTGAATATCGAGCCTGTTTCCATATCCGCTCCTCTTGCTTTCTGAGCAGACATTATCTTGTCTGTCTCTTCGATAAGGGTCGGTATGAATCTCAGCGCTATGGTCATCATCATTGCAAGCTCATGAACAGGCACTTTTATTTTTTTCAGCGGTGAAAGCAGTCTCTCGATAGCATCGGTAAGGTCGATAGGCGATGTTGTATAGGTAAGCAGGCTCGTGCCTATAATGAGGCAGACTATCCTTACCACCATGAACACGGCTGTTTCAACACCCTTATCGGTGATCTTGATAAACTTCCACTCAAAGTACGGCGTTCCCGTATGTACAAAAAACAGGTTAAGCATCGCCGTAATTATTAGTATTATAAGTATCGGCTTGATACTTTTCCACATCATTTTGAAAGGTATTCGTGAGATGAGGAAGGTAAGCAGGGTAAACACCACTCCCACTCCGAGACCCTTTATATCGTCCGCAATAAAAAGCATAACGATAAAGGCTATTGTGAGCAGTATCTTGACCCTTGCATCAAGCCTGTGGACAGCTGACTTTCCGGGGAAATACTGTCCTATCGTGATGTCAGTTATCAATTTGGTTCATTCCTCGCAGTGTTATGTTTATCGGCAAGCATTTTAAGCAGCAGCTCTTTAGCATACTTTGTGGTATAGACATCGTCGTTTATCTCCACGCCCATTGCTTTGAGCCTGTTGAACACTCTGGTTATCTGCGGTACGGCAAGACCCATCTGTTCAAGCTCTGCTGCACGGTGGAACACCTTTACGGTGTCATCGTAGCAAAACAGCTTTGCCTTATTCATAACAAGTATCTTTGTCGTGTGCTTGGCTATATCCTCCATTGAATGAGAAACAAGCACAACGGTATTTTTCTTTTCCTTGTGATACTCTTTTATCAGTCCGAGTATCTGTTCCCGTCCCTTCGGGTCAAGCCCGCTGGCAGGTTCGTCAAGTATCAGCACTTTCGGTTCCATTGCCATTACGCCTGCTATCGCAACACGGCGCTTCTGTCCGCCAGAAAGCTCAAAAGGCGACTTATCGAGCATCTTGGCGCTGATGCCTACCAATTCGGCAGTTTCCTTTATGCGCCTGTCTATCTCCTTTTCATCAAGCCCCATATTCTTAGGACCGAAAGCGATGTCCTTATAGCATGTCTCCTCGAACAGCTGATATTCGGGATACTGGAAAACAAGTCCGACCTTGAAGCGCACGGGGCGCAGTTTGGACTTGTCGTCCCACAGCTTTTCGCCGTCTATCAGCACACTGCCCGATGTTGGTTTGAGCAGCCCGTTGAAATGCTGTATCAGCGTGGATTTTCCTGAGCCTGTATGCCCTATCACGCCGACCATTTCGCCTTCTTCTATCTCTAAGTTTACATTGTCAACAGCGACTTTTCGGAAAGGCGTGCCTTCGCCGTAAACATATGTGAGGTCTTCAGTTTTTATTATTGCCATATTCTGACCTCACTTTTTTAACAGGGAAAAGAGCGCCTGCACGCACTCGTCCTCTGTGATTATCTCGTTTGATATATCGTACCCGTTCTTGTTGAGAAAGTCGGCTATCTCCGTCACCTGCGGCACATCAAGCCCCAGATTTCTCATAACATCGACCTGAGAAAAGACCTTCTTGGGAACGCTGTCCATTATCTTCTCTCCGCCGTCGATGACAACGACTCTGTCAGCCTGTGCGGCTTCCTCCATATAATGTGTGATAAGCACGATAGTTACGCCATGCTCCTTGTTGAGCATCTTTATCGTCTTCATGACCTCGTTTCTGCCTTTTGGGTCAAGCATAGCCGTAGGCTCGTCAAGCACGATGCAATCGGGCTTCATAGCGATTATTCCTGCTATCGCAACCCTTTGCTTCTGCCCTCCCGAAAGCTTATGCGGTGCGTGCATACGATATTCGTACATACCTACTGTCTCGAGAGCTTCGTCAACACGCCTGCGTATCTCATTCGGCTCAACGCCGAGGTTTTCAAGCGCAAACGCAACGTCCTCCTCTACTATCGTAGCAACTATCTGATTGTCGGGGTTCTGGAACACCATGCCCACACGTTTGCGTATGGGCAGAAGATTGTCCTCGTTTATCGTGTCCAGACCGTCCACCGTGACCTCCCCTTTTTCGGGGAGGTTGATGGCGTTTATACATTTTGCAAGAGTCGATTTTCCAGAGCCGTTATGACCAAGCACAGCCACAAACTCGCCTCTTTCAATGTCAAGATCTATGCCCTTGAGCACCGTGTTTTTTACAGGCGGCTCTTCAAGATCGTTGACATAGGAAAATTCAAGACCCCTAATGTGAATATAACTCATTATTACTTTCCTTTAACGAAGGCTTAGTCTTCGTCCTTCTTCTCTTCCTCGTCCTTATCCTCGTCATCGTCGTCCTTGTCCTTCTTGCCGAAGAAACCGGAAACAGCGTCCTTAGCCTTTTCGAGATTTTCCTTTGTAGCAAGTTCCTTTGCCTTGTCCTTTACGTCGTCGGGGATCTTATCGAGAAGGTCCTCTGCCTTGTCCTTGATGTTGTCGAAGTCCAGTGCCATAGTTTTTTTCCTCCTAAAGAAAAGATTTTTATCAAAAGCGTCAGGCTGTGCCGTCTGCTTTTTTTACATTAGTTTTACCTATTGGTATGCGTTTGTATGTCTGATAAACAGCTGAGGCATTTCTCTTGGAAAAGGGTTCCTCAAAACTCTCTCCAGTATCTTAGTTATTTTCTGTTATCGGGGTTTATCTCCGATAACAGAAAATCATTAAAAGGTTTCTGAAGGGGGTCTGGGGGGAACTCTTCTCCAAAAGAGTTCCCTCCAGCCGTTCATTCAGCCTGCCAGATCGCTGTTGAACCGCATGGGAGTATGCTGCCTGTTGCTTCTACGGGAAGACCTATCTCATCTGCGGTGACGCTGCCGCCGAACTTTGCGCACAGCACGTCCTTTAAGATATATGCCATTACTGACGGGGATAGCCCTGTGGTGTAGCTGTTGAGCAGGAAGAACAGTGGTTTGTCGCTCAGCACGCCTGCACAGGTCTGCACGAGGTCGTAGATGCAGTCTTCCAGCTTCCACACCTCGCCGCCGGGTCCTCTGCCGTATGACGGCGGATCCATGACGATAGCATCGTAAAAACGTTCACGGCGTATTTCCCTGCGCACGAATTTTTCGCAGTCATCTACCAGCCAGCGTATAGGCTTATCGGACAGTCCCGATGCCTGTGCGTTTTCCCTTGCCCACTGCACCATACCCTTTGAAGCGTCAACGTGCGCCACGCTAGCACCTGCATTTGCACACGCAAGCGTCGCTCCGCCCGTGTATGCAAACAGATTCAGAACGCTTATCGGTCTGCCTGCGCTTTTTATCTTGTCAGCCATGAAGTCCCAGTTGACTGCCTGCTCGGGGAAAAGCCCCGTATGTTTGAAACCCGTGGGTCTGATGTTGAATTTAAGCTCGCCGTAGCTTATCTGCCAGCTCTGAGGAAGCTTCTTTCTGAACTCCCACTGTCCGCCGCCCTTATCTGAACGGTGATAGACTCCGTCGGCTTTGTTCCACATATCCGACCTTTTCGGTGACTTCCAGATTATCTGCGGATCGGGTCTGACAAGAGTGTGTCCGCCCCAGTTCTCAAGCTTCTCTCCGCAAGAAGTGTCCAAAATTCTGTACTCTTTCCAATTATCTGCTGTTCGCATCTTAACTTTCCTTTATCTGTTCGCCGTAGATACGCTCGATAGCGTCGGCGATATTTTTTGCGTACTCGGTGATAACACCTGTTTTCCTGCCCTCTATCATTATCCTGACAAGAGGCTCTGTTCCCGATTCACGCACATATATCCTGCCCTCTGTTCCGAGCTTCTGGCTGTAATTCATGATAAGCTCGGTTATCTCGCTGTTCTCACGCCATTTTTTCTTGTTCTCGCTTTTGACCTTTGCGTTGACAAGTATCTGCGGATTGAGGGTTATCATCTTTCCAAGTTCGCTGAGCTTGCTTTCAGAGCGTTTCATTATCGTCATCAGCTTTACGCCCACGAGCAAGCCGTCGCTGGTACATTCATCGTCAAGGAAAAAGATATTTCCGGACTGTTCTCCGCCGAGGTTGCTGCCGGAACGCTTCATTTCCTTGATAACGTTCATGCCGCCGACCTTTGCGGTAGTTATGACTATACCTGCCTGCCTTGCAAATTTATAAAAGCCCGAATTGGACATTTTTGTGACAACGCAGCTGTTGTTTTTCAGTTTTTTTCTGAACTGCATATAAGCTGCAAAGACAGCCATCAGCTTATCGCCGTCAAGCACTCTGCCCTGCTCATCGACTGCGAGGCATCTTGCGCCGTCGCCGTCAAATGCAAGTCCGAGGTCACAATGTTCTTCGATTACCGTCCTTATAAGCCCGTCAAGCTTGATCGTTCCGCAGTCCCTGTTTATATTCTTTCCGTCGGGCAGATCATTGATAAGGATCGCAGATGCGCCCAGACCTCTGAATATCTTGCCTGCACACTCGCTTGCAGCGCCGTTTGCACAGTCGATAGCAACTTTCAGTCCGTTGAAATCTATATCCACCATTTTGAGGATATGGCGCACATAATCCCACTGGCCGTCTTTTTCGTAATAGATATGACCTATCTCGTCACCGCATTTCGTCTCGAACTTTCCGTGCTTTTCAATAATGATATTTTCAAGCTCATCTTCGGTCTCCTTGTCTATGCGGTATCCGTCTGCGCCGAATATCTTCATTCCGTTGTAGTCAAACGAGCTTATGCCTGCTGTTATCATTATCCCTGCGCAGGCACCGCTTTTCCTGACCAGCACCGAGACTGCCGGTGTTGGCACAACGCCCACAAGCACAGCATCGACTCCCATAGAACATATACCGCTTACAAGCGCAGCCTGAAGCACATCGCCTGAAACTCTCGTATCGAGTCCGACGATTATTTTGGGCTTTTCGCTCTGAGCGCACATCTTCAGAGCCACCGCCCTGCCTAAAAGCAAAGCTGTTTCGCAAGTAAACTCAGTTACGGCGACACCCCTTGCGCCGTCAGTACCGAACAATCTGTCCATCATTTCCCCAAGCACCGCAAAAAGCGGTGATCCTCCTTTTGAAATCAGATCTCTCTGCCTTAAAAAGTGACCTGTCCGTCTTTAAGTATCCCAAGATGCTTATATGCAAGTTCTGTTGCGCAACGTCCTCTCGGTGTTCTTGCGATGAAGCCGAGCTGCATAAGATACGGTTCGCATACATCTTCAAGCGTTACCGATTCCTCTCCTATCGCCGAGGCGAGCGTTTCAAGCCCGACGGGTCCGCCGCCGTAGCCCTTGATTATCATGCTCAGCATTCTTCTGTCGAGGCTGTCAAGTCCGAGAGGGTCAACGTCCATCTGATTCAGAGCTATTTTTGCTATCTCCTGAGTGATCCTGCCGTTGCCCATAACATCGGCGAAATCCCTTACACGCTTTAAAAGCCTGTTAGCTATTCTCGGCGTTCCTCTCGATCTTGCGGCTATCTCGGCAGCTCCCTGAGTATCGCACGGCGCACCGAGTATATTCGCACTTCTTTTTACTATATCACACAGCTGGTCGGTGGTATAAAGATCAAGCCTCTGGATAACACCGAATCTGTCTCTCAGCGGCGAAGTCAGCTGACCTGCTCTTGTTGTCGCACCGATAAGGGTGAACTTGTTGAGGTCAATTCTGATACTTCTTGCCGCAGGACCTTTTCCCATGATTATATCAAGCGCATAGTCTTCAAGCGCAGGATAAAGGACTTCCTCGACCTGTCTTGAAAGCCTGTGTATCTCGTCGATGAAAAGCACATCGCCTTTTTCGAGATTTGTCAGCAGCGCTGCGAGGTCGCCCGGTTTTTCTATCGCAGGTCCTGATGTTATGCGGATATTCACGCCCATCTCGTGTGCGATGATAGTTGAAAGCGTTGTTTTTCCAAGTCCCGGAGGACCGTACAGCAGCACATGGTCAAGACTGTCGCCGCGCTTTTTCGCCGCCTGGATATATATCGACAGATTGTCCTTTACCTTGTCCTGTCCGATATATTCCGCAAGGGTCTTAGGACGCAGACTGACTTCAAAATCATCGCTCTCCTCCTTTGTGACCTGCGGAGCAACGATCCTGTTCGCATATTCGTTTTCTATTTCAAATCCGCCTTTTTCGATCAAGTCATACAACTCCTTTTACTGCGGCAGTTTAGTAACATCCACCCATTTTTCAAAGCCCGAATACTTTTCAAGTTCGGCGATAGTCAGCTCGATCGCACTGTTGCTGCTTCCGCAGGCTGGAAAAACAGTTTCAAATCTTTTGAGCGACTCATCAAGCATCACCCTGACCCCCTCGTTCACCGCAAACGGACAGACACCGCCGACTGCGTGTCCGACAAGTTCTGTCACCTGCTCAGGCGAGAGCATCTTTGCCTTGGTATGAAACTCCGCCTTAAACTTAGGGTTATCTATCTTGACATCTCCTGCGCATACTATCAGCACCGCCTTTTCGTCCACGAGGAACGACAGTGTTTTTGCTATTCTCTGTTCCTCGCAGCCCAGTGCCTGCGCCGCAAGTGCGACCGTTGCGCTGGAAACGTCAAATTCAAGTATCTTATCTTCTATTCCAAAGCTCCCGAAATATTCTCTTACTTTTTCAATGCTCATTTATTATCCTTTCACTGCATAAAAACCGCTTTGCATATATGAATGCCAGAAAAGCTCGCAAGCAGCAAAGCCCGTATTTTCAAGCATCTGCAGATGCTCTTTTATGTTTATCGGGAAATACTCAACATTATATCTTGCAAGGTGAGCATCTGTTTCTTCCTGCGTTCTGCCCGAATCGAGCTGGTATCTGCCAAGCCTTTTCAGCAGATTATCTTTGCCCGTTTCAGTCAGCGGTGCGGTATTTTCAAAGTAGATGAAGATACCGCCTTTTCTGAGCGCCTTAAAGCAGTTTGCGACCGCCTTTTCCCTTGTCTGCCTGTCGAAGTAGTGGTGCGACTGTATCGCAGTCACCACATCAAATTCGCTGTCAAATCCCATTTCCTCCGAGCCGATGCCGAAAAACTCACACGGTTTTCCCGAAAGCTTTGCTTTTGCGTCCGACAGCATATTCTCCGACGGGTCGCAAAGCGTGAGCCTTTGTATATCAAGTCTGTCAAGCGCTTTTAATGCGAACGTTCCCGTGCCGCAGCCCGTATCGAGCAGGTCTATCTTCTTTTCGCCGAAGTATGCATTTATCACGCTTATGACCTGCTGCGAAAGCTCATCGTAAAATGGAATGACCCTGCGCACGTTCTCATCGTAAGCACTGACTTTGAACGGTGTTGTGTTGTCCATTTTGTTCTCCCCTGTTTTTCTTTAAAATCTTGCCAAGCCGATAAGCGCTTTCTTTATAAGTTCCTCAACAGGCAGGCTCGGATCGAGCTGCGAGATCACCGAAAGCGCCTCGCCCTCGGTATACCCAAGCACCACCAGCGCCGTTACCGCCTCGTCAACATTGCTTCCCTGCGGAATGCTTATCTGCGTGCCTTCGCCTCTGACGGAAATGCTTCCGCCCTTTGCGATCTTGTCTTTAAGCTCTATAACTATCTTCTGTGCTATCTTTGCGCCTATGCCCTTTACCTTGGTCAGCGCCTTATAATCACCCGTTGCAACGGCAAGTCCGAACTGTGACGGCGTACAAGCCGAAAGAATCGAAACAGCAGCTTTCGGACCGACTCCCGAAACGCTTATAAGCATCTTGAAGCTTGCAAGCTCTTCTTTAGTTGCGAAGCCGAACAGTTCAACGTCGTTCTCCCTCACTGCAAGGTGCGTATAAAGCATCACTTCATCCTGACCTGTGACTTTCTGTATGGTATTGAACGACGTACGGCAGGCATAGCCCACTCCGCCGCATTCTACCACCACAAGCTCAGGCTCTGTGGCGATGACTTTTCCTCTTACCGAATATATCATTTATCATTCTCCTTGAAACTATCGAGATACCTGCTTGAACTGCCGTCCCACAAGCAGTTCTTACATCTGCCGTTTTCAAATTCGTGCGAACAGTTCTCATACCCATACAGCCTGTGCGCACATTCGGGGCACAAATGCTTCATTTTGGAAGCATCTTTCAGGTATTCGCTGCCGCACTCATCACATCGGCTCATAATCTGACCCATTGTTTTTACCCTATCTCAAAAAGCGGATCGTAGTCCTCATAATCATCATCTGTTGCTTTTATTTCAAGCGGCGGCTGTGAATAAACGCCTTTTCTGAACAGTACATACACTTTTTCAGGCTCGGTCTCAAGTCCGCAGTCAGCAGCAAACTTCGCAATACGCTCTTTGTAATTATCGCTTGGTGAGGACTTGTCTTCAAGGCACTCCATGAAATCTTCAAGACTGTCAAAACAGCCGTCTTCGCTTACATCTGCCCAGTCGCTGAGGTAACGGCAGCACAGCAGAATGCTGAAAAGGTCCTTTACGCTCATCGCAGCAAATCCGGCTCTGCCCTCCGAGTCGATATAGCCTGCTCTGCCGTCATCTGCAGCCACATAAACTCCACCGCTACCGTCACAGCCGAACGGTGTCAGCTTTAGCTCACACCTTGTGCCTTCAAGCAGAAACGCAAGGTCATCCTCAAGCTGCTCACTGTCCTCAAGATCAAAAGCGCACTCAGCCGAAAGGTAATGCTCCATGTGGCTGTCCGCCTTTATCCTATCTATAAATTCCTGTACATTTTCCATAGCTTTTTATCCTTTTGTCAACCGTATTTTTCAAGCTGCTTTCTGCCCGTGAGCGAAAGAGCGTGGGTTATCGCCAGAGCGACTGCGTCCGCTGTATCATCGGGTTTCGGGACTTCTTTGAGGTGAAGCATCGTCCTCACCATTTCCTGCACCTGTTTTTTCTCGGCACGCCCATATCCGACTATTGAGGATTTGACCTGAAGCGGAGTGTACTCAAAAATAGGGATATTTTCAAGTATCGCAGGAAGGATCGTGACTCCCCTTGCCTGAGCAACATCTATCGCAGTTTTCTGGTTGGTATTGAAAAACAGCTTTTCTATCGACATTTCGTCAGGCTTATATGTCTTTATAAGCTCGCACATATCGAGGTATATCGCTTTCAGCCGCGCTTCAAACGCCATATCAGCAGGTGTCGTGATCGCACCCATATCAACAAGCGTGAACTTTGCGCTCTCGTATTCTATAACGCCGAAACCAACGATAGCATATCCCGGGTCGATACCGAGTATCCTCAAACAAAAGCACCTCACTTCGCATCGAAAAAGCCTGTATCTTCGCCAGCATCATCATTCAGGCACAATATATTAGTATTATAGCACATTTTTCAGCTGATTGCAAGCAAAATGACTAAATTCAGAGCATTTTTTTCGTAAAAACCGCCAAAGCGGTAAACACAAAAAGGCTCAGTCTCCCAAGCCTTATTTCCCGTCTCGTGTCTGTGTGATCCTGAATCTTTTAAGCGGCGAAAACCATAGTCTTTGGGCTGTCAGACCCGTCAAAATTCCCGTAAGTATGGCGCTTATCGCAAGATACGGTGCGAGCGACAGCACCGAACCCGTTCCCGAAATGACCGCTGCGACTATAAGCTGTCCCGTATTGTGCGCAATAGCGCCGAAAACAGACACTACCCACAGCTGCTTTCTGTCAAACAGACCTATCAGCAGACACATCACTGCGCAGGCAAGCACACCGCCGACCAGCGAGAACATGAAACTAACGAAAGTGCCGTAAAATGCGGCTGCAAGCACTATCCTGATGCCCAGCACACAGCAGGCTGCGAGCCTGCCCGCAAACATCATAGCACACAGTGTCACAACGTTTGCAAGTCCGAGCTTGATACCGCCGATATTCGACACGGGGATCTGTGCTTCCACAGCATATATACCCAGTGACAGCGCAGTAAGGACACCTATCAGGGCGATTTTTTGTACAGTTGTGTTATTTCTCATTTTTACACCTATGTCGTCACATCAGCTTTATCATAGTCCGTCCCGACTATTTTTATCACCAGTTTGTGAGGAGCGCAGATTATCGTTTCACCCACAAGCGACGCTTTTCCGTATTTTTTGCAGGTCTGGTTTGCACAATCCGACTCACTTACCCAGATCTTTCCCAACTCATAGCAGATGATGTTGTACCCATGCTCCGTTTCGACACGAAGCGACTGAAATTTCTGCCTTTCGAGGTCATCAATGACCTTGTAAAGCTTCCCGTCAACATAGATCTCGGCAGATGTTGTGCCGTGAGAGAACTGTCCAAAAATTATCACTCCAAGACAAACGAGCAGCACAGAGCCAAAAATCGCAGCCCATTTTAAGTTTTTCTTCACGGTCTCACCTCCGCCGATCTCTTTATTATAAGAGTATAACACTCATCAGATAAACAGTCAAGCCGCAAGCGACAGTTTGCGTGTAATATTTTGGACACTTGTGTTACAAACCGAAAACAAACTGTCCGTTATTTTGTACCTCTGTAATCGTTTTGTAATAAGTTACAAAAAAAGTTTTTAAAAAAGGAAGAAAAATGTCGTTTACCTATTGATTTTCAGAAACATGTGTGGTAAAATAAAATCGTTGTATGAGATAAGTAATTTCAATTTGTTACCTTTTGCTTTTTCGCAAATGTTCGTTTCGGATGTTTGTGCTTCTTGCCCCGGTTTTCATGTTAATATTTATGAAAGTTTCAAACGATAGAGAAATATTTTAAATAAAACGTTGAAATTTTTGCTTGGGTCTTTTAATTTCATGAAAATCGTGGTATAATAACCTGGCATATAAAGAGTGTGTAACTTTATATGTCGTGTTAAGGAGTTGTGTGATTTTGGAGAAATTTGTTATCAGAGGCGGCAAGCCGCTTCATGGTGATGTTTTTATAAGCGGCGCTAAAAATGCTGCTGTGGCTCTTGTTGCTGCAACTATTCTCTGTGACGAGCCATGTGTACTTGAAAACGTGCCTGAGATAAGCGATATAACCAAGTGCCTGAAGATACTTAAAGAGATGGGCGCAAAGGTCGAGCTTCTGGACAGGCATACCATAAAGATCGATACCAAGGGTATTACCGAGCCTTTTGTTCCTTATGAACTTGCAAGAACGATGAGAGCTTCATGCTATTTCCTCGGAACTCTGCTCGGAAGATTCCATGAGGCTTATGTTCCGATGCCTGGCGGCTGTGACCTCGGTGACAGACCAATAGACCAGCATTTAAAGGCTTTCAGATGTCTCGGTGCAACTGACGACATTGTAAACGGAAACAACCATGTCCGTGCTGATGTCCTTACGGGAAATCAGATCTACTTTGACTTTGTGACCGTAGGTGCTACGATGAATGCGATCTTTGCTTCCGTCAAGGCAACAGGTCTTACAATAATCGAAAACGCTGCAAAAGAGCCTCATATCGTTGATCTTGCAAACTTCCTCAACTCCATGGGTGCAGACATCCGTGGTGCAGGTACTGACGTTATCAAGGTCAGAGGCGTTGAATACTTAAAGGGCGTTACCTATGCTACTATCCCCGACCAGATCGAAGCCGGCACCTATATGGTCGCTGCTGCGGCTACGGGCGGAGATGTGCATATCTGCAACGTTATCCCCAAACACCTTGAGTCTATCACCGCAAAGCTTCGTAAATGCGGCGTTCACGTTGAAGAAAGCGACGAGAGCGTTCATGTTTGGGTGGACGGTCCTATACTCAAGACTTCTCTTAAAACGATGCCTCACCCAGGCTTCCCTACCGATATGCAGCCGCAGTTCTCTACTCTGCTGACGCTGGCAGAAGGTACAAGCATCGTTACAGATGATATTTTTGACAACAGATTCAGATATGTCGGTGAGCTTAGAAGAATGGGCGCTGACATCTCAGTTGACGGCAAGGTAGCAGTTATCCAGGGAGTCGGCAAGCTCCACGGCGCACCTGTCGTTGCAACAGACCTCAGAGCAGGCGCCGCTATGGTGATCGCAGGACTCGCTGCTGACGGCGTTACAGAGGTAGATAACATCGTTTATATCGAGCGTGGCTATGAAAAAATAGACGAAAAATTCCGTGGGCTTGGTGCTGACATAAAGAGAGTTTACCAGCCCGATACCGACTCAGTTGCAATGAGCGGCTAAATCAGGATAATAACGGCGGCATATTATTTGCCGCCTTTTTTTAGATGTATCGTCATACTAATCAGGTAATTGAGGGAGAGCCTTTTAAAAATGAGTCTCCCTGAATGCCCGATTAATACGTCACTGAATCTTGTACTTTTATCTATACAATAACGAAAGGATAATACTATGGCTCGGATATATCCCTTATTCTCGTCAAGCGACGGGAACAGCACATACATAGGCAACGGAAAAAGCGGTATCCTGATAGATGCAGGCGTCTCCTGCAAGAAGATCTGCGACTCGTTCAGCGCCAACAGCATAGATCCAAGCGGCATACACGGCATATTCATTACGCACACCCACACCGATCACGTCAAGGGTCTGAAGGTACTGCTCAAAAAACATAATATCCCTATCTATGCGAGCATGAAAAACATCTCGTTGATGCTGGAAAATGACCTTGTCCCCGAAAACGCTGAGCTTTACGAGATAGCCGATGAGGCTGTATGCGTGGGTGATTTCTCCGTATGCGCATTTGACACGCCGCACGATACTCCGTCAAAC
>CAMZIK010000051.1 GCA_947307175.1 uncultured Clostridia bacterium | reverse complement strand
GAGGAGGACAGAGCTTTCAAAGCCTATCAGAAAAAGTTCGTCTATCCTCACAACTGGAAAGTAACAGCGGCTTTTGCCGTAGTTGCGGCAGCTTTCATCGTGTCGATAATCAAATATCCAAACGGCTATCTCAATTATGTCCTTCTTGCGATATGTCTTGCAGTCATCGCACTTACCTGGTATAACAGCGTCAGGATAAGAAAATATCTCGTAAAGGCGCTCAAAAACCTTGAAGATGACAGATACAGATTCACCCTCTACGAAAGCGGCTTCACTATCGAAACGCTCGTCACTGAGGAGGAAAAGCAGGCTGAGGACTACGTTCCGATAAAGCCAAGGCGTGTGCATCTTGGCGACAACAGCGATGTCAACAACGATACTGTTGAAGTTATCGAGAACGAGGAAATGTTCATCATAATCCTTGAAAAAGAGACTTTCTATGTGCTTTGCAAGCGCCTTATGACCGATGAGCAGCAGAAGATACTGCGTGATAAAATGACAGGCGAACTTGCCGAGGGCTACCACCTCATTACAGACAATAAATGATTGATATATTTTCCGCAAAGTCGGAAGAATGGAGTGAAAATTTTTGAGCGATTACAATGTTATCGACACTGATGTTGAAAGGATAATGAAAGAATCCTTTATCCAATATTCAATGGCAGTTATCGTTTCAAGAGCGCTGCCCGATGTCAGAGACGGTCTGAAGCCTGTTCACAGGCGAATACTGTACACCATGTTCGAGAACGGACTTACTCCCGATCAGGCATACAGAAAGTGCGCTGATACGGTAGGTTCTGTGCTGGGTAAATACCACCCTCACGGCGACGCTTCCGTTTACGATGCGCTCGTTCGTCTTGCGCAGAGCTTCTCGCTGAGATACCCTCTTGTTGACGGTCACGGAAACTTCGGTTCTGTTGACGGCGACCCGCCGGCTGCTTACCGTTATACTGAGGCAAAAATGGCAAAGATGTCGATGAATATGCTCACCGACATAAACAAGAATACTGTCGATTTCCAGTCTAACTACGATGACAGACTCAAAGAGCCTGTTGTGCTGCCGTCGAGATTCCCTAATCTGCTTTGCAACGGTTCAACAGGTATCGCCGTAGGTATGGCTACCAATATCCCGCCTCATAACCTGCACGAGATAATCGAGGGTATGAAGTGCGTTATGCGTAACCCCGACTGCACGCTTGACGAGCTTATGGAGCACGTTACGGGACCTGATTTCCCGACGGGCGGAATCATCATGGGTAGAGCAGGCATCAGAGCCGCATATGCAACAGGCAGAGGCAAGATAACTCTGCGCTCGCAGACCTCTATCGAGGAGATAAACGGCAGAAACTGCATCATCGTAACCGAGATACCATATATGGTAAACAAGGCGAGACTGTGCGTTTCTATCGCAGACCTCGTAAAAGATAAGCGCATAGACGGCATACACGACCTCAACGATGAGTCGGGCAAGGACGGTATGCGTATCGTTATCAAGCTCAAAAAGGACGCTAATCCGCAGGTAGTTCTCAATAAGCTGTTCTCATATACTCAGCTTCAGGACACCGTCGGCGTGAATATGCTTGCGCTCGTTAATGGCATACCGAAGATACTTACCCTCAAAGAGTGCCTCGAACAGTATATCGACTTCCAGGTAGACGTTATCAGAAGACGTACCCAGTTCGACCTGAAAAAAGCCAAGGAAAGAGAGCATATCCTGCAAGGATTAGTCATCGCTCTTGACAATATCGACGAAGTAGTTGAGATACTGCGCTCATCAAAGACTATCGCCGAAGGTAAGCAAAGACTCATGGACAGGTTCGACCTGACCGAGATCCAGGCTGACCATATCGTTAATATGACTCTTGGCAAGCTCACAGGTATGGAGCGCCAGAAGCTGCTTGACGAACTTGCAGAACTCAAAATAAAAATAGCAGACCTTGAAGATATCCTCGCAAATCATCAGAGGGTGCTTGACATCATCATCGAGGAAGTTGAGGCTATTCAGGAGAAATTCGGCGACGAGAGAAGAACGAGGATAGAAAATGTCAGCGGCGAGGTAGACATCGAAGACCTTATCCCCGAGGAAGAAAGCTTTGTAACCTACACCAAGGGCGGATATATCAAGAGAACACCGATAAGCGAGTATCACGCACAGAAGCGTGGCGGCAAGGGCGTAACGGGCATGAAGCAGCGTGAGGACGACTACGTTGAGGAAATGTATACCTGCTCGACCCACGACTTTATGCTGTTCATCTCCAATAAGGGCATAATGTATAAGCTCAAATGCTATGAGCTGCCCGAAGGCTCAAAGGCTTCAAGAGGTACGAATATCGTAAATGTCCTGCCTCTTGAAAATGACGAGAAGATAGCCGCAATGATAAAGACCGACTCGTTCGACGAGGGAAGATATATCGTTATGGTCACCCGAAACGGCAAGATAAAGAGAACACCGCTTTCGTCTTATAAGAACGTCAGAAAGAACGGTCTGCGTGCGATAGGTCTTGATGAGGGCGATGAGATCGAGGGCGTAAGAATGACCAGCGGCAAGAACCAGCTGATCGTTGCAACTCATAACGGCTACGCTATCAGAGTCAACGAGACCGACATCAGAGAGATGTCCCGAACAGCCCACGGCGTAAGAGCAATAAAGCTGCGTGACGGAGACTATGTCGTATCAATGGCAAGAGTGCGTGACGGCGCGGCAGTGCTGACCGTTGCCGAAAACGGTCTGGGCAGACGTGTAGCTCTTGAAAACTACCGTGTCCAGAAGCGCGGCGGCTACGGAATGATGAACTATAAGAACGGCGATGTCTGCGGAATCAAGGTCGTAGATGACGAGGACGACATCATCATGATCTCCTCAGACGGCGTTGTAATCAGGATAAGAGCCTGCGACATCAGCGTTATGGGCAGATATTCAAAGGGAGTTCGCCTTATGCGTGTGAGCGAGGACGGCAAGGTCGTTGCGTTCACAAGAACAGAGCATGAGGAAGACGCCGAGATAAGCGAGGTCGAGCAGGCTTCTGCCGAGGACATCGCACAGGCAGCCGAGGAAGAGGCAAACGAAGTCGTAGCCGAGGACGTAGAACCCGACGATGAGGACGCTGTCGATGACGGCAACGACGAGGAAGACGAGCCGGCCGACGACGGTGACGAAGAATAACAATAACAAAACCAACAGTGCCTCAGCGTGCTGTTGGTTTTTATGCTAAAAAACAAATCTTATATTATAACAGGTTTTTTCGCCAAGCCTTTTTCTCGTAAAAAAAGGCTTGCGGGTCTCGGGCAGAGCCCGAGTCGCTCTCCGCAGAGAGCGAAATCCCCGACCGTCAGGCGCACGGAAAAGGACGTGAACAACCGAACAGCAAGCTGTTCGCTCGAAAACAGTCCGGCGGACTGTTTTGGAAGAGGGAAAGCCCTGTAAGAGAGGGCTTTCCCTTCCCTGTGGTAACGTCGGTATCTTCAAGCCGACCGCAGAAGGTCGGCTTGAAATACAATGCGTTTTGTTCAAGTATCAACACTTTTGTAAATTGAAAATGGAGAATCATTATGACCACCGTAAAAGACATCTACAACTACATAAACGAGATAGCTCCCTATACCTTGCAGGAGAGCTACGACAACAGCGGTCTGTGCGTCGGAAACGGCAGCACAGAGATAACAAAGGCGCTCATCGCCCTTGATGTCACCAAGGACATCATCAACGAGGCAAAGGAAAAAGGCGCTCAGCTGATAATCACCCACCACCCTGTCATTTTCCGTGCCATCAAAGCAGTTGACCCCGAAACTGTCGTGGGTATGCTGCTGGTGAACGGCATTGGCTCAATAAGCGCTCATACCAACTTTGACAGCGCCCTGATGAACGATATTCTGTGCAAACAGCTCGGACTTGTACCCGTCGAGCCTGTCTGCGAGGAAAACGGCGCACCTATCGGCTGCGTGTGCGCTCTTGAAAAGGAAATGACCGCAAAGGAGCTGGCAAAGCATATAAAGAGCAGCCTCGGAAATGTTGTTGTCAGATATAACGACCTTGACAAGACCACGCAGTATGAGGGCAGAAAGATAACAAAGGTCGGTGTCTGCTCAGGCAGCGGCGCAGGTTTCTGGAGAGATGCACAGGCAAAAGGCTGCGATGCGCTGATAACGGGCGATGTAAAGCACGATGTGTTCATTGATGCCCAGAACGACGGCTTCTGCGTGATAGACGCAGGACATTTCCACACCGAGAACATCTTCTGCGAGTATATGCAGCTTGAATTGTCCGAACAATTCAGAGATGTAGAATTTGAGGTCGCAAAGAACAACTGCGACGTAGTTTCATATAGAGTGTGATGTCTTATTGGGGAAACCCTTTTGGAAGAAGCCAAAAACAGCGCAGCTGTTTTTTCGAGAGTAACCGTGGTAACGGTTACTCTGTTATCCCCGAGAATATCCTTTGGATATTCTCGCAACCGTCCATAAGGACGGTTACCAGACACCCCTTCCTAAACCTTTTATTGCTATTTAGTTATCGGGAAAAAATTCCCGATAACGAAATAGTAGTAAGAGGCTAAAAAGAGGCTGAGAAATAGCACTCCCAGAAGAGTATCCTCAATAAAACATCATAACCATATATGAAAACCACATCATAATTGATCTATACAATCACAAATCCAACTCACTTTTAAAGGAGTACAAAAATGGCATTAGACGGTATTTATTTAAGCCTGCTGAAAAAAGAATTCGAGTCGCTCATCGGTGCGAGAGTTGACAAGATTCATCAGCCGACAAGGGAGGAACTTCTGATAGGACTGCGTACCCGTGAGGGCAGCAAAAAACTGCTCATCAATGCAGGTTCAGGCTCTGCCCGTGTCCACCTCACCACGCAGGAGATAGAAAACCCAAAAACTCCGCCGATGCTGTGTATGCTGCTGCGCAAGCATCTTGCATCGGGCAGGCTCACAGACATCAGACAGGACGGCTTTGAACGCATACTCTACTTTGACTTCGAGTCCACCGACGAGCTTGGCGACAAGGTCGATCTCACGCTCGTTGTCGAGATAATGGGCAGATGTTCAAACGTTATCCTTGTCGGTGAAAACGGCAAAACCATAGACAGCATACACCGTGTAAACCCCGACGGCAGCGCAAGACCCGTGCTTCCGGGAATGACCTACGAAGTGCCTCCCCGTGAGGAAAGGCTGGACATTTTCAGCGCTTCACGGCAGGAGCTTGAGGAAAAGCTGAAACAGTTCCCAAAAGCCGAGCTTGGAAAGACGCTGCTGAAAGTCTGCGAGGGCATCTCCCCTGTGTTTGCAAGGGAGTGTTCTTACTATGCTCTGCACGGCGGAGAATCGCTAATCGGAGATATGATACCCGACAACTTTGACCGCCTTGCGTTTTTTATCGACAGCACAAAAATGCAGATAGAAAACGGCGTCAACGTCTACACCCTGCTCAAAACCGAGGACGGCGCTTTCAAGGATTTCTGTTTCTGCGATATAAAGCAGTACGGCTCGCTGATGCAGACAAAGAGCTTTGAATCGCCCAGCGAACTGCTCGACTATTTCTACTCCCATAAGGATATGTTCGCACGGGTCAAGCAGAAAGCTTCCGACTTGTTCAAGCTGCTCAATAACCTCACTGAGCGCACAAGACGCCGTGTCGAAAACCAGAAAGCAGAGCTTAGAGACTGCGCAGACAGAGATAAATACCGTATTTACGGCGATCTGATAATGGCAAACATCGGCGAGCTTATCAAGGGAATGAGCTGGTGCAGGGTCACAAACTACTATGACGAGGAGCTTGCACAGATAGAGATACCCCTTGACAAAAAGCTTTCTCCGCAGGAAAACGCACAGAAGTATTACAGCCAGTACCGAAAACTCGACACCGCTGAGGGCAAACTCAGAAAGCTCATCGCACAGGGCGAGGAGGAGATAGTCTACCTCGACAGTGTCTATGAGTCGCTCACCCGTGCGCAGACCGAAAACGAGATAAACGAGCTGAGAGAGGAGCTTGCAGGTGAGGGCTATATCAGATGGCAGGGCGCAAAGGGCAAACAGCTCAAAGCGCTTCCGCCCATGAAGTTCAAAACGCCCGAAGGTTTTGTTATCCGTGTCGGCAGGAACAACCGCCAGAACGACAGGCTCACCTGCAAGGAATCCGAGAAAACGGATATGTGGCTGCATACCAAGGACATCACAGGCAGCCATGTCATAATCAGCGCCGAAGGCAGAGAAATTCCCGAAATGGTGATATATACCGCCGCAAGGCTCGCCGCCTATTTCTCAAAGGGCAGAGAATCCTCGCAGGTCGCCGTTGACTATACCCTCGTGAAGTATGTAAAAAAACCAAACGGCGCTAAACCCGGCATGGTCATCTTCACAAACAATAAGACCCTTTTCGTCAGCCCGCTGCTGCCCGAAGAGGTGGACAAACTGAAAACTCCGCTGTAAACTGCCGGGGGAAACTCTTATTGACGGATTGCTGGGGGAAACCCTTTTGGAGAAGGGTTGTCCCCCAGACCCCTTTCCTAAACCTTTTATAGATTTTCGGCGCATAGAGCATTAAGCTCTATGCGCCGAAAATGTGTAAGAGTTCAGAAAAAGAGATTGAGAGAAAACACTCCCAAGAGAATACCCACAACAATTCACCAATAAGAATTACTCTCAACAGTCACAGAGAAGTTTCAGCCTGTCAGCTCTCAGGCAGGAGCAGAACGGCAAAAAGAGTATCACCCTATGATAAAAATCGCCGTTGAAAATTATTATAAAAAACAAGTCATTCTAACTTTACGATTTGTTCAATTAGATATGTTGCGCAAAGGGTAAATGCTATTGACTTTTAGAGGAAAAAGCGGTATAATTGATATTGCCAGAAAACATAATATTGGAGGTTTTTCAAATGGGAAGAGTTTACAACTTTAGTGCAGGTCCGGCTGTACTTCCGGAGGAAGTGCTCAAAGAGGCTGCAGAGGAAATGCTCGATTATAAGGGCACAGGAATGAGCGTAATGGAGATGTCTCACCGTTCCAAGGCTTACGACACCATCATCAAGGAAGCTGAACAGGATCTTCGTGATCTTATGGGTATCCCTGATAATTACAAGGTGATCTTCAGACAGGGCGGTGCAAACCTTCAGTTTGCAGAAGTTCCTATGAACCTTATGTACAACGGCAAGGCTGCATATATCATCACAGGTCAGTGGGCAAAGAAGGCTGCTGCTGAGGCTGAAAAGTACGGCGAGGTAGTAAGAGTTGCATCATCTGCTGATAAGACATTCTCTTATATCCCTGACTGCTCAGATCTTGACATTCCTGAGGATGCAGACTATGTTTACATCTGCGAGAACAACACTATCTACGGAACAAAGTTCAAGACTCTGCCTAACACAAAGGGCAAGACACTGGTTGCAGACGTATCGAGCTGCTTCCTGAGCGAGCCTATAGATGTTTCAAAGTACGGCGTAGTATACGGCGGTGTTCAGAAGAACATAGGACCTGCAGGCGTGCAGATCGTTATCGTTCGTGAGGATCTTCTCAAGGACGAGCCTGCTGTTAAGAACACACCTACAATGATGAACTGGAAGATCCAGGCTGACAACGATTCTCTGTACAACACACCTCCTTGCTACGGCATCTACATCTGCGGCAAGGTATTCAAGTGGATCAAGAAGCTCGGCGGACTTGAGGGAATGAAGGTACACAACGAGAAGAAGGCAAAGATCCTTTATGATTTTCTTGATTCTTCAAAGATGTTCAAGGGTACAGTAAGACCTGAGGACAGATCACTTATGAACGTACCGTTTGTTACAGGTGATGAGGAGCTTGACAAGAAGTTTGTTGCTGAGGCTAAGGCTGCTGGTTTTGAGAACCTCAAGGGTCACAGAACAGTTGGCGGTATGAGAGCTTCCATCTACAATGCAATGCCTATCGAGGGCGTTGAGAAGCTTGTAGAGTTCATGAAGAAGTTCGAGGCTGAGAACGCAAAGTAATTAAAAAACTCTATGCATACGGGGCGAGCATATCGTCCCGTGTGTTTGATTTTAAAAAACATTGTCGGAAAGAGGTAAGATAAAATGTACAACGTATTGACACTCAACAAGATCGCCGCTGTCGGCACAAGCAGACTCGGCGCAGACTACAACGTAACAGATAACTGCGACGCTCCTGAGGCTATCCTCGTTCGTTCCGCAAAGATGCACGACATGGAGTTCAAGGACAATCTCCTTGCTATCGCAAGAGCAGGCGCAGGCACAAACAATATCCCTGTTGACAAGTGCGCAGAGGAAGGCATCGTTGTTTTCAACACTCCTGGCGCTAACGCTAATGCTGTTAAGGAGCTTGCAGTTTGCGGACTGCTCCTTGCTTCAAGAAAGATCCCAGAGGCTATCGAGTGGGCTAAGACCCTCAAGGGTCAGGGCGACGAGGTAGGCAAGCTTGTTGAGAAAGGCAAGTCCAACTTCGCAGGCAACGAGATCACAGGCAAGACCCTCGGTCTTATCGGTCTTGGCGCTATCGGCGGAAAGCTCGCAAACATCGCTATCTCACTGGGTATGGACGTTATCGGCTACGACCCGTTCCTCTCTGTTGGCGCAGCTCTCAGCCTCAAGCCACAGGTAAAGGTAACAAACAATATCGCTGACATCTATGCCGGCAGCGATTTCATCTCCCTGCATCTCCCATTCAACGCAGATACAAAGGATACTATCAACAAGGACACCATCGCTCAGTGCAAGGACGGCGTTCGTATCCTCAACTTCGCAAGAGGTGAGCTGGTAAACGGCGAGGCTATCGTTGAAGCACTCGCAAGCGGCAAGGTAGCAAGATACGTTGTTGACTTCCCTTCCGATGCAGTTCTCGGCGTTGAAAATGTTGTAGCTATCCCACACCTCGGCGCTTCCACAGAGGAGAGCGAGGACAACTGCGCAGTTATGGCAGCTGACGAGCTTAAAGATTACATCGAGAACGGTACTATCAAGAACTCCGTAAACTTCCCTAACGCTGAGCTTGCAAAGACAGGCGACGCTCTCGTTTGCGTACTTCATAAGAACGTTCCTGCTCTGCTCACACAGATCACAGGCGCTGTTGCTGATAAGGGCGCAAATATCGAGAATATGGTAAACAAGTCCAAGAAGGACTGGTCTTACACAATGCTCGACGTTACAGGCAACGCTGACATCGACGCTATCAAAGCGATCGACGGCGTAGTAAGAGTAAGAGTGCTTTGATTTAAAATTAACTCACCAAACCGATCTCTGCTGAATGCAGGGGTCGGTTTTTTTGTGCAGAAGCTACAGTTTTGCCGCAAAGCGTTGCATATACTACAATATAGCGCAAAGCTGTTGCTTAAACTACATAAATCCGTGAAATTGTCTGTTGAAAAGCCCGTAAATACGTGATATATTATAGATACAGCAAAGAACGAAACAAAAAGGAGGAAAACAAAATGATAGCATTTTTCGGCGGATTAGCTGCTTTAACCGGTGTCTTGATCGTAGCAGATATAGTTGTAAAAGTCGTTATGTAAGAAAACAGTAAATAAACGGAACTAAAAGGAGGAAAAATCAATGATCTCAGCAGGAGTAGCAATAGCAGGAATCGCGGCAGTAACGGTAGCAGGTTTCGGAATGTGTGCATTATATCTGTTTATCAAAGGATAAGCAGCAAAAAACAGATCGAATCATAAGGAGGAAAACAAAATGATAGCATTTTTCGGCGGATTAGCTGCTTTAACCGTTGTCTTGATCGTAGCAGATATAGTTGTAAGAGTCGTTATGTAAGAAAACAGTAAATAAACGGAACTAAAAGGAGGAAAACAAAATGATAGGATTAGGAGTCGTATGTGTAATAGGTTTCGTAACATTCATTTGCGGAGTAGTACTCTGATAATAAAAACAAATGTAAAAGCGTTCGCAAAAAACTGCGGGCGCTTTTTTTCTTTTGCCGTTTTGAATAGGACAGCTTTTTTTGTGCATATACTCTACCAAAACCACTATGGAGGGATAATATGACCGAACAACACAACGCTATCCTTGAGAACCGCCGTAAGCTGATGCTCACAGGCGTGACCGATGTTGAAAGCTTTGATGAGAAGCAGGTCGTGCTGTACACCCAGCTCGGAGAGCTGACCGTGAGAGGAACAGAGCTGCACGTCAGCGATCTGTCCGTCGAAAGCGGCGACCTGACCGTTGACGGCGAGATAAAAGCCCTTATCTACGGCGAAAAGGACAGGACGAAAAAGCTCGGATTTTTCGGGAAGCTTATGCGCTGAAAGGGGGCGTCGCCGTGAGGGAAATGCAGTTCACGCTCGAAGCTGAAACGCAGATTTACCTGCTTTCCGTGCTGCTCGGTGTCGGACTTGGTATTCTGTATGACCTGTTCCGAGCCGTAAGAGTTATCTTTTCGCACAAGGGCTGGCTCGTCGCCGCTGAAGATGTGGTATATGCGCTGCTCGCAGGCTTTTCCGTCTTCACGTTCTATACGGGTCTGACAGGAAAGCTCAGAGTGTTCACCGTTGTGGGTATGGCGGCAGGGTTTGTTCTGGAGCATTTTACCGCCGGAAATCTCGCAATGATGCTTCTCAGGAAAATTGTGGAGTGGCTGAAAAAGCGATTTATAAAGCCTTTGGTCAAATTTATCCGTAAAATTGGACAAAAAATCACTCCTCGGTTTGTGAAAAATCACGTTAATTTGAATAAAAATAAAAAAATTAGCCAAAAGCCCTTGAAAGTTGACTTTTAAGTGTTGTATAATGTATGGGAATAGGTGTGTGTAAAAACCGAAAGGAGAGACTATGACAACTCAGGATATAGAAAAGACCGTAGAAGAATACGGCAAGGATATAGAAGATACCGAAGAAATAGAGGAGCAGCCTGCTGCGCCTAAGAAAAAAGTAAGACTTGCAAAGAAGATCTTTGTGCTGGTAGCGCTGTGCTTCAGCGTGTATATGGCTATCACGATAATATATGATAAAGCCGAGATCGCAAAGCTCAGATCGGAGACATCGGAGATCTCAAGACAGATAGACGAGGAAAAGGCTCAGAACGATGAGTATTCGAGAATGCTTGATTCGGGCGAGAAAGAATATATGAAAAAGATCGCTATCGACAAGCTGGGCTATGCGTATCCCGAGGAGAGAAGATTCTACATAGTAAACCAGAATAAATGACCGCACTGACGGTTCATAATATATTTTATAGTTTTTAGATTGGGGAAAGTAAATACGATGCAGTTAGAAGTTGGAAACATCTACGAAGGCAAAGTCACAGGTATCACAAAGTTCGGAGCTTTTGTCGAGCTTGACAAGGACACAACGGGAATGGTGCATATTTCCGAGGTCGCAAACACATTTGTCAGCGAGATAAAGGATCACCTGACCGAAGGACAGACAGTAAAAGTAAAGGTGCTGAGCCTTGGCGACGACGGCAAGATCTCGCTTTCTATCAAAAAAGCGCTGCCGCAGCAGGAAAGACCTGCAAAGTTCAGACAGGGCGCAAAGCCGTCCTTCCAGCAGAACAGACCGCCGAAAAAGACCTTTGAAAACAAGCCTGCTGACTTCACAAAGAATCCACCGCCTGTTTATGAGAATACGAATTCGGGCAATGCGGATTTTGAGGATATGCTTTCAAAGTTCAAAGCAACGAGCGAGGAAAGATTTTCCGACCTGAAAAAAGTCATCGACAATAAGAGAAGATCGCCGTCAAGGCGCAAATAAGCGGGATCAATAATTAAAGGAATAATAAGGCGGACAACGGCGTGAAGTCTTTGGTTCGCCTTTTTTCAGGGAAAAACAGATCATGCCCGAGCAGTTGAGAGATATTCTCTTGGGAAAGTTTTTTCTCAGTCTCTCTTTTTAGACTCTCATACATTTTCGGCGGTCGGGAGTTTTATACTCCCGATTGCCGAAAATCTATAAAAGGTTTAGGAAGGGGTGTCTGGTAACCGTCCTTATGGACGGTTGCGAGAATATCCAAAGGATATTCTCGGGGATAACAGAGTAACCGTTACCACGGTTACTCTTGAAAACGGCTTCGCCGTTTTTGCCTTTTTTCAAAAGGGTTTCCCTCAATTGTTTGGCAGGAACGGTAAAAAAGCAGGAGAGGAAAAATGAAGAATTTCAAAAGAACATTTGCCTTTATATTCTTTATGCTCGCAGGTATCATACTCGGAGCATTCATCGGATATATATGTGAGGGAAAAAGCTATGTGAGCTGGCTCGCATGGGGAAAAAGCATAGGATTTGAGAATGTATCGGTAGACCTGTATGTGATAAAATTCTCGATAGGGCTCATGGTGAGAGCTTGTATCGCACAGATATTCACAATAGCTGCTGCGTTGATAGTTTACGCAAAAACATGTAAGAACCTGTGACAGATTAGGAGTGCGGAAATGAAAAATAAAGCTTTGGCGCTGATCCTTTGTATCTGCGTGCTGCTTGGCTTTGCCGGCTGCGGAAAACCCGATATAGTCGGGGATAACCTCGTCATGCAGGCAAGAGAAGACTACGAAAAGCTTGATTCAGCGCAGGTAATTATGACAAATACCGAAACGGATAAGGTCGAGCATACCTTCACATTCAAGTATTCTTCCGACGGAGTTCTTACCTATAAGGACTGGAAACTCGTCGGCGAAACGGAAAGCATCGAGTTCAACAACGGTGAGACCAATGTGTATTTCCAGAACGGCAAGTATTATCAGTATAATGACGGTGACGAGAAGTTCGTAAAGTATACCCGTAAGAATAAGCATAAAAAAACACAGGACGCTATGCTGACCTATATCCCGTCAGCTATCACCGATGCAAAAATGGAAAAGGTGGACGGCAAGGACGAGGTAACGCATATCTACGATGTCTCAAAAGTCAACCCGACCGTTCCCGACGGCGCAGAGGCAACAGGCTTCGCTGTAAGATTTATTTTCGATAAGAACGGCAAACTTGAGTATTTCACCGAAACTACGATATATGAGCTTGACGGAAAAGAAAAAAGGGTTGCCTATAAGACCGAGATAACGGATAAAAACAGCGTCGATAAGATAGAAAATATAATTAAAGAGCAGGCTTGAAAATGTATTGCAACGGCATTATCGTCAGGCGGCAGTCTGACGGAAAATACAGAGGGCTGGACAGCTGCGGTGCGGACGAAAACTGGTATCTGAGTACCGAGCCTGACTTTGAGCCTTTCTATGAGGAAAATATAGAGCGCACATATTACGATATGCCGCAGGGCAGCTGGGTCGCCGCCTGCACGGATATGGAATATATCAAAAAGTATATTGCTGAGTCGCAAAAGCGTGGGATACCGTACAGGCTGATATTGTGCGAAACGGATATACCTCAGCCGCAGTTTGATGCAGCAGGATTAGAAAAGACTTTTCTCGGATATGACTATGCCTATACGGGCGGAGATTATTATTCGGCGGTCTATCAGGAAGTACCCTATGTATTTGCGCACCTTGCCCTTAATGAAAACGGGCTGTTTGAAACAGAAGACGAAATGAAAGCGTACCTCGCCGAAAGGGAGGAGTTTATCAAGACCCACCCACCATTAACGCTCGAAGTCGGCGACTTCACCGTGTACAAGCTATGGGAAGTAAAAATTCCGTAAGAGCAAAGGAATTATTATGGAAAACAAAGCAAAGAGCAAGAAACGGTTTTTGATAATAGCAATATGCGCCGTTATCGCCATTGCCGTGGCGCTGCTGTTTATGCCGATGTTCAGGCAGATTTATTACAAAATTCAGGTCAAAGGCTATTATAAAGATAACAAAGAAACCTTTCAGCTTTTCGTGGACGAATTTAAAAAGCTGTATTCCAATGGTATAAAATCCATATCATATACAGATAAATACGGTTTTTTGCTGAATTTGGATGATAAGCAGGATAAGATAGGAACCGATTCCCCCATATGCCGTACAGTCGCCGACGGGTTAAAGAAATTAAAGGATAAATACCAGCAAAACAGCGACCTGCGTGTGTTCACTTACGTTGCCGCCTGTTTTGATGACAACGGCAATATGCTGCTTTATTTATCGGTAAAAGGTTCAAAGCCGTTTAGGAAAAGCAACGACTCCGATGAATACAGAACCTGCTGGTACCTTATCTATATCGACGACGATTATAAAGGCAGCGGTTCACCGTTTGCAATAGATTCTTCCATCAGTGAAAGCGGCGTTAGAGAGAAGCCATTTGAGGATAATTGGCACATCTGGTGGCAGGACGAAAGGACTTGCTGATAACCCAAACACAAAAGCCATATAGACACTTTGCTCTATATGGCTTGTATTATATAATTCAGGAGGAAAACTATGAGCATTAAAATACTAAACGGACAAAGCATACCCAACATTCCCTGGCAGGACAGACCCGCAGGCTGCACCGACCCCGTCTGGCGCTATGACCAAAACCCCGTGATACCCAGAAATGCCGTAAAGTGCGCAAATTCTGTCTTCAATTCCGCAGTCGTTCCCTTTGAGGGCGGCTTCGCAGGCGTGTTCAGGATAGACGATAAGCGCCGTGCCATGCAGCTGCACGCAGGCTTCTCCGATGACGGCATAAACTGGCGCATCAGCGAGGAAAGAATACACTTTGTCCAGGAAAATAAGACGACCGAGCAGGTCAACGAGTGGCTCTACGGCTATGATCCAAGAGTTGTCTTTATCGGGGACAGATACTGGATAACATGGTGCAACGCTTTCAACAGGCAGCCAACTATCGGCGTGGGCTATACCTACGATTTCAAAACGTTCTATCAGTGCGAAAACGCCTTTCTCCCGTTCAACCGCAACGGCGTGCTTTTCCCCAGAAAAATAAACGACAAGTACGTTATGTTCTCCCGTCCGTCAGACGACGGGCATACCCCTTTCGGAGATATGTTCATCTCTCAGTCTCCCGATATGAAATACTGGGGCGAGCACAGACACGTCATGTCTCCGTTCATGCCGTGGGAATCGACCAAAATAGGCGCAGGTCCTATCCCTATCGAAACCAGCGAAGGCTGGCTGTGCTTCTATCACGGTGTGCTTCAGTCCTGCAACGGCTTCGTTTACAGCTTTTCCGCCTGCATAACGGATATAGACGAGCCGTGGAAAGTAAAGTACCGCTGTGCAGATTACCTGCTCAACCCACGGGAAGAATATGAGTGTGTCGGCGATGTGCCGAATGTGGTGTTCCCCTGCGCTGCCCTGTGTGATGCCGATACAGGACGCATAGCTATATATTACGGCTGCGCCGATACCGTCACAGGACTTGCCTTCACCACCGTCGATGAAACCGTTGAATATGTGAAAAACCACTCTTCCATATGATAAATCAGAATTTAGCGGAGCGAAGCTCCGCTTGGGTTTTCTTTTCTAAGGGGGAAACCCATAAGGGAGAACAGGACGCCGTGCCTTACGGCGTGGTGAGCGGACTTTTCTCCCCTCTGTGTTTCCCCCTTACTATTTTGCGCAGCAAAATTGCCCCTGTTTCCCGTCACCCCTCATTTTAAGCCAGCGCAGCTGGGTTAGCCACACAGCTCAATATCCTGTGCAGGAGGCAGAGTTCTGCAAGACGCAGCTCGACTATGGCTCGCTGCTACACCACCTGTGACCTACAAACTCATTTGATACGCAGTTCTGTTCGCCATTAAAATCAAAGCAGGCTGCCCGAATGGGCATATATCGCCGCAGGCGATACCGTGTCTTGCTTCTTGCTTCTGAAAAGCGAAGCGCTCTTGCATCTATCAGAATATCGACGATAAGTCAGGAAACTGTGTGTCGTACAGCAATTGCGCCCAGTCGCTGATACTGTTCAGTTCTGCAAGGAAATCATCGCTGCCTGTATCGTACAGATCGGGCAGCTTTTTTACTGTACGGTGCATATCCGCCATAGTCTGCTCGGCGGAGAGGTAGGACAGCATAAGATAGTATCCGTCCCAGAAATCTTCAAGCTCTCCGAGAGCTTTTTTTGTGTCTCCGCCCGATGTGTAAGCCTGCTGAGTCAGCGAAACAAGCTCTTTCAGCCGCTCGTTCCCCTTTTTTATCGCAAAGACCGAGCCAGCAGAGAGTAAAGCGATAAAAACAAGAATAGTAATGCTTATATAAAGCCGCTTCATTTGCTCCTCCCCTGCCTTTCAAACGGCACTACCACCGTCTTGCCGTCACCGTCACAGGTCATCAGAAAAATATCCTTTATCTGCCTGCCCTGTGATCTCAGTACGCTTTCAAGCCACTTTCGGTCAAAGCCCAGATCTGACAGCGTCTTGTCTATCAGCTTTCCGCTGTCGATTATAAGCTGCGGCGGATCAATGTCCTCCCCTTTTATTTTCATGTCCCTGCAGGTCACAGGCTGAGCGTCCTTTTTCTGATAAACACTTATCTGCCCCGTCGTCTCTACCACCGCAAGCTGTACCTGAGAAACATCGAAGACTTGCTGGCTGCGCAGGCTCTGCATAAGATCATCGACCGAAAAACGCAGGTCTTTCATGATCTTCTGGTCTATCTTCCCGTCCGAAATAACTATCTTTGCCGAGCCGCATATCGCCTTGCGGAGCGAACGGAACTTCATCGACAGATGTGAGAGTATAACGTCAAGACTTACCAGCGTGAAGATAGGGATAACGCCCATTATCATCGGTATGTTCACGTTCTCAACGGGAAGAGTCGCAATGTTTGATAAAAGCACCGTCACCACCAGCTCCGACGGCTGAAGCTCACCGAGCTGGCGCTTGCCCATCAGCCGCATCGAAACAACTATAACAATATACAGTATCATCGCCCTGAAAAATACTATGAACATATCGGTCGCTCCCTTTGCCAAGTCTTAAAACAGTCTTGACAGAAAAACAGCAGAATAATCATCAGCCTGCCGAATTTGGTTTGTTTAAATGTACAAAAAACGGTCCTACCAAACGATAAAAATGCGTGTTTTATACGAAACAGCGAAAATTTTATTGACAAACAGTTAAGAGTAATATATAATTAGACTGTACAAATGTCTGTGCAAATATAAATGTATCGTCAGAACAATTTTTTGATGGAGGAAGAGAGAATGAATACTATCAAATTTTGTCTCAAATGCGGTCATCCGGTAGGACCGGAAGACAAGTTCTGCTTGGGGTGCGGAGCGAATATCGCTGATATGCAGGCTCAGCAGGGAGCCGCTTCTGTGGGCGGACAGAATACTGTTAACCCGACTGTCCAGAACACACAGAATACTCAGAACACTCAGAACACTCAGAATACGCAGAATACATTCCAGCCGCAGCAGCAGGGATTCCAGCAGCCACAGCAGGGTGGATTCCAGCAGCCGCAGGGAGCAGCTTTCCAGCCGCAGCAGAATAATTTCTATGCAGCTCAGCCGCAGGCAGGCTTCGGCGCACCGGGCGCAGCTGTAAAAACAGGCGACAACTGGTTCAAGAAGAATCTGAAGCTCATTATCATCATCGCAAGCGTGCTTGTAGTGGGGATCATCGCATTCTTTGTTATCAAGAATGTGTTCTTCAAATACGAGAAGATCGACGCAAAGGATCTTATCAAGGTACAGTTCAACGGAATCGATTCAGCAGGCGTTGCAACTGCGAAGCTCAATAAGTATTCTGATTCTACATACAAATACAGCGATGCAACAAGCGCACTTTCAGATTATCTTGATTATGATTATGACGATTATAGCAGCGGCGATGATAAGGATGCAGTTTCGGGATATTTCGAGATCTCCGAGAAGAAGCTGCTCGCTGCTTATAAGAAAGCAAGCAAGAAGGACGACGCTGTAAAGATGAGAAATGCTCTGCTCAGCGAGAACGCAGGTCCTGACGGCAAGGGGGGTCTGAAGATCCTTATCAACGGCGAAGAAAAGAATGCAACAGGACTCAAGAACGGCGATAAGGTAACTATCAAGCTTGAATTCAATGAGACTTATCTTAAAGATAACAACATCAAGATCGAGAATGCAGAGTATGAAGTAGAAGTTGAAGGCCTCAAGACAGGTTCAAAGGTCGATCTATTCAAGGGCGTTGACGTCAAGTTCACAGGTGTCAGCGGACAGGGCTATGCAGAACTTGATACCTCAAATGCTCAGTCGTTCGTAAGATATTCCTTCAGCGATTCTTCTGCATACAGAAGACTCAGCAACGGCGATAAAGTCGTAGTTGTAGCAAGACTCAGATATGCACAGGCCGTTGACGAGAGCGATCCTCAGGGTCCTGTATGGGTCGAGTATGACGGAAATTACTACACCGCAGATAAGGCAACCGAGGAGAAGGAGTTCACCGTTTCCGGTCTTACCGAGCTTAAAAAGATGGACATCTTTGAAAACATCAAGATCGAGTACAGAAATGCAGTTCCTTACCTCAGGATCGCAAAGATCAATACCGACGATTGTCCGCAGGAAGTAAAGAACGGCATAAGATTCTATATGGACGATAACAGCAAGGATCTCAAGGTCGGCGATAAATTCACAATAAAGGCTTATGTAACAAATGCCTTTACAAGCAGCGGATATGAGCCTGACGGACAGAAGGACGAGGACGGATACTACTTCAAGGAGTTCACCGTTGGTGACGACGCTCCTGTTTACCTGACCAAGAATAACTCAACCGCAGCAATTGATAAGTTCAAGGCTAAGTATGAAGAGATCATCAAGAACACTACCGATGAAGGCATTGACAGAACATATGTAGCTGGCTTCAGCGCAGGCGGAAAGATCACAGGCATGACCTTCAAGGAAACCAAGACAATGCTGTTCGAGAACAACGAGGCTTCATCTTATTCAACAGCTAAGTGCTGGATAGTTAAGCAGTATGTTGTAACAGTTGCTACCGATAAGGAAACAAAGACCGCTTATGCACTCATCAAGCTGAGAAACCCTGTACTTACAGGTGACGAAGCTTCCTTTGATGACAGATCCGAGATCAACATTTACAGTTCTGAGGATTACCTCTCAAGAGCGATCGACAATTACAACAACAACTACACCATAACAACTATCGGTTCAGCACAGCCGGCAACAACAACAGCTAAGCCTGACGAGTCAAAGCCTGATGAGACCACACCGGGAGAGACTACGACCACTAAGACGACGGAAAAGCCGGAGGAAACACAGGCTGCATAATTCCAAGCATAATTTAAGAGGACTGCAAAAGCAGTCCTCTTTTTTTACAATAGTGTTCCTAAGATAAATCAGAATTTACCGCAGCAAACCTGTCGAATAATTGAGGGAAACCCTTTT
>CAMZIK010000050.1 GCA_947307175.1 uncultured Clostridia bacterium | reverse complement strand
CCAATAACAAGGATTATCGACAGTATCGCAAGGATCCACTCCAGCACGCCGAAGCCTGAGGAATGAGCCTTGAATATCGTTATATAATTCTTGATATTGAATATCTGTTTTATGCCTTCCCAAAATCCTTTGAATATTTTCGCGAAACCTTTAAGAATTTCAGAAATAAAAACAAAGAACCATTCAAAAAAATTACCCATGTTTTCCTTGTTTTCCTTTCTCTTTTATTTTTTACGGCCATATCACTCGGTCGGTTCGCTGTCAGACTGATCCTGCTGCGTTGTTGTATTTTCGTCGGTTTCTGAGGTCTTTTCCTCTGCCTCAGCTTTGAGTTTGTTCTGCTCTGCAAGATACTCCTCGATAGCTCTCTTTTTGATCTCTTCCTCGTCCGATTCGGTAAGACCTGCAGCCGCAGGCTGTCTCATCTGAACGATTACCATTATCAGCTTGAAAAGCTCAAACAGGAAGAATATTGCCATCGGGATAAGGATACAAACGAGGAATCCGGTCTTGGTCTTGAGGAACTTCATAACTTTTCCTATGCCGCCGAGCCTTGTTCCTGTCCATTTTCCGATTATCTTGCCCGGATAGACGATATATGTATCGTTCTGGTCGTTGTTATCACCCTTGGTGATGAATGATCTTGTACCGTTTTCTTCTTTTATCTCGACGATACGGTGGGTATTGATAACATTCTGACCCTCAGCTATCTCACTTGTCCAGAAAGAGATGACGTCACCTACTTGAAGGTCATTGATATCATCTATTTCTTTTGAGATAATGAGGTCGCCCTCTTTGAATGTCGGTTCCATTGACCCCGACTCTACGGTCAGAGGCATTCGCCCGAAAAGGCTCGGCACACCGTTGTTCTTATCTGAGGTGAACACAAGGATCGTGATAAGAAGTGCAAAGATGAGCAATATCCACGCCAGAACGCTGCCCGCTATTTTCAACGCTTTTTTCATATGTATACTCCCCTATTATGTATTCTCGACTATCCTGAAGTCCATCTGCATTTTTATAACTCCGCCGATTATATCATCAACACAATCGGGGTCATTGCCTTCGAGCCAGATAACCACAGTATATTTTGTTGTTGAACCAGGTTCAAAATCCGATACACTTGTGTGCATTACCTGGGTACCTGTGAGGAACTCCTTGTCGCAGTCGTTCTCCTTGCCGCTTCCGTCTGACTTTGTCTTTCCGTAGACGACTTTTTCTCCGTCTGTATAAACAGCGACCCTTATCGCCTCATCGACATTCTTTGTAACATTTTCTATCGTAAGGTCGCCCTCATAGGTTATCGTATCCTTACCTGAGTTATGCACATAGAATGTATATGCGATATAGTTCCTGCCGTTGTGGTTTCCGTTGACTTTATCAATGTTATCGGGAAGATCGTTTCCGCTTATGTTGGTCATATCGTAGACTATATCCGCTGTCAGCACTGAGATAGTCTTATCAAAATCAGGTGTTTCCGAGAGTGAAAGTCCCTGATTGACCATATCGTACTTATTGACCTTGATCGTAAAGCTTCCGTACTTATTATAGAAATATGCTATCGCATATCCTACGGCTATCAGTGCGACCAGTCCGACGGCTATAAGCCCTGTGACTCTCATAAGGACAGTATATCTTTTTACTTCCTTGGCGGTTCGCCTTATATGCAGAACGTCTCTGAGCGCTTTTTCTTTTTCTTTATCGTTGTCTTTGGCGCTGGCGTTTGCGGCAGCTTCGGTGTTTTCATCGAGCTGCTGATTTTCAAGCTCCGCCTGCTTGGCTTCCTGTTTTTTCTTTCTGCTCATAATCAGATATACCTCCTTTCCTTATCTATATATAATAATGTATGTCTCACTTATTCCTGAATTTCCTCCCCGTCTGAACCTCTTGCTCTGAGGTATCTTCTCTGTGTCCAGTCGCCCGTATAGTCTCCCACGCACATTGTGCAGCCGAGCGATGAAAGCTTATCGCCCTGAGTAGAGTTCTCCACTTCCGTAGCGATAGCGGTGCAGTCAAGCGCCGTTATATAGCTGAGCGCTGATCTTACCCAGCCCTCATGCCTTTCTCCCATCACCGATTCTTCCGTATACAGACCGTTGAGCATCACATAATCCACAGGAAAACGTGAGAGCAGCACCGTCGGGCTGTCCTCGCCGCCGAAGGAATTTACCATAAAGCTGTAGCCTTCCTTCTGCAAAGCGTGCATCGCCTTGACCACGGTATCGTCTGTTTCCTCGTAAAGTGCCGATGAAAGCTCAAAGCATACAAAATCGGGGTGGATATGGAAAGCCTGAGCAAGTTCGCCTATACCCGTCACGCAATCGGGCCGCTTCAGAAAGCTTACAGGCATCGGGATAGAGATGAACCTGTAAGACAGATCTCTTTCCTTGAAGTTCTCGATAGTATCATACAAATGGTAGAATACAAGCGGCATAAAATCCGCTGCACGGTCGGGATAAGCTTCCAGCACGGGCAGATACTCACCCGGAAAGATAACGCCTCGGGACGGGCTGTTCATTCTGAACGTGGACTGGAAAGCGAGAGTTTCGCCCGAAAGAACGTTGCCGATCGGTCTGAAATAATGCTCCATTGCACGCAGTCCGCCGACCGTTGCGGTGTTCTTCACTTTCAAGCTCATCACCTCGATTTGTGCATAAGTTAAAAACGCATAATTTATTCGTAATTATTATACTAAAATTTGCGCAGTTTGTCAAGAGAATTATGAACAAATTCGTCAAAAAAACTATTATTTTCCCCACAATTAGACAATAGTTTTAAACAAATCAAACACAAGCAACAAGTTGCGAAATCGTTTTATGGTCAATTTGCACAAAAGTGGCATACAAACAATTATACTTTCTCCAAATTTGTTTTGTTAAATAAACTAATTACTGCAAAACTATTGACAAATTGGCACAAAGAATGTATAATTTAAAACAAGGAAACGGAAAACTTATTATTGGGTTTCCTAAAGAGGAACGGCGGACTTGGTCACGGCTATTGACACAGACCGCAGTAATTTAAATTCTTGGAAAGGGGAATTTTTTATGACTAATACTAAGAAGAAAAAAGGAAACAAGATGAAACTGTTATCGGCAGTGGGAATGCTCACAGTTTCAGCTGCAATGCTCGTATCGTCAACATTCGCTTGGTTCTCAATGAACAAGACAGTATCAGCTCAGACGATGTCTATCTCTGCTAAGTCAGACGGTACTTACCTTATGATTGGTACCGGCGATAACGATACCGCAGACGAAATCCAAGCTCAAGCAACAACTAACAGCGTTGATATTGGCACCAGCGGCGTCTTTACAGCTCTTGTTCCATCTACTCCGGCAGTAGCAGACGATCTTACAGCTCACGCTACTGAATTGACTGGCGCATCAGCAGTTACAAATCTTGCAACAGCAGAAGTTTATAGCAACTGGTGGACAGCAAACAGCAGTGATCCCAACAACGCAACTACTAATACAATCAATGTTAAGAAGCTTACAACATTTGATGGTTTTGTAATCAAGAAGACTGTTTATCTGACAGTTGCTGATGGTTCAAATGAAGCAGATACACTTACAATCAAGCCTACATTTACAGCTCAGAGCGACGCTTCAGGAAAAACTTTCCAGGGCATCAAGGTTCTCGTTGTTACAGACGACGGTGTAATGACTACACTTACAAGCACTCAGAGTGGTTCAGCAATTAGCATTCAGGGTTCAAACAACATTACATCTACCGGAGTTAGACAGGTTGACCTGTACATCTACTACGATGGTAAGGACAGCACTGTTAAGACAAGCAACTATGCAAACCTCACAGGCGCTGATGTAGAATTCGAGTTCGCAGTTGAGCCGGTAGTTCCTACAACCTAATCTAATCTAATCAATCGCTTGAAACGCTAACTTAGCGAAACCTAATAATAGCCAAGCCCACCCGATGCAGAAATGTGTCGGGTGGGCTAATTTTTATGGGTGTGAAGTCAGAGATAAGATGCGGGAAATATTAATTTGTGGAGAATAGATAAATCATCTTATTTTTTTGCAATATAATGAATAAAAATCACAAATATTATTGACAAACGAGCGTGAATGCTGTATAATAAATTCAGGCTGAGATGTGCAATGTCTGGGAGCAGTCTCAGCAAATCTATGTAAATGAGGTGTATCAAGTATGGTGATCCAACAAAGAAACATTGCAACCTGTATTATCCTGACTATCGTAACATGCGGTATCTACGGTATACTCTGGACAATTTATCTTAATGATGATACAAACAGGCTCCAGAACAACCCGAACGCTCCTTCAGGCGGAATGGTTATCCTTCTGTCTCTCGTTACCTGCGGTATCTATGCTATCTACTGGATCTACAAGCGTGGCGAGATAATGGATAACTACATAGCTTCCACTGGCGCTCCTAAGCCGAACAACGCTGTTATCTACATTGTTCTTTCTGTATTCGGTCTTAGCATTGTTGCTTATGCTCTGCTCCAGAGCGAGCTCAACAAGATCGCAGCAGGCGGTAACAACGGCGGAAACATGGTTCAGTAATGACACAAAGACGTGCGCTTTTAAAGCGGTACGGTATCGCTTTGGCGCTGCTTGCGGCGTATTATCTCGTCGTAAGATTCACAAGTGTGAGTATTCCCTGCCCTTTCAAAAAGATCACAGGGCTTAGATGTCCCGGCTGCGGCATAAGCAGAATGCTTGTCGCTATGTCCAAAGGGCATTTCTCGGAGGCTTTCGGTTACAATCAGGTGCTGTTCTTTATGGTGCCGATGTTCGTTGTACTGTCAGTTGTGAAATTGGCTTTCATGCCGAAATTTCTCTCCGATGAAAGCAAGTTCTACCGCATCATGACATATGCTGCGATAGCTGTGCTGCTGATCTTCGGGGTACTCAGAAACATTTTCAAATTCTGAAAAGAAAAGACCTGCGCTATGCAGGTCTTTTTTTGTGCTGTTTTTTGTTCAGGAATCGTAGAACTGCTGTCCGTCATCGGTTACGAGCCGCTCTGTCTTTGGATATTCAAATATCGCAGAGTTTCCACGGTTGTCCTCAAGGTACTGTGCAAATCTTGCAGCGTACCATTTTGCCATGCCCAGATTGTGCATCAGGTAGTTTCCGCAGTTTTCAGCCGTCGCACCCGGAACTGTTTCAGAATCCTTCACCGCCCTGAAAGCGCTGAGCAGCAGATCAAATATCTCCTCAGGCGCACGACTTCCCTTCAGGATAAGGTAAAATCCCGTCAGGCAGCCCATAGGACCCCAGTAGATGACCTCATCTTTCCATTCAGCGTTGTTTCGCAGAAACGTAGCAATTATGTGTTCCAGAGAGTGCATAGCCGCAACGTCGATCGCAGGCTCAACATTCGGTCTTGTGACCCTGACATCGTAAGTGGTAACGATATTTCCGCCCACATCATCAACACGGCTTGTAAAAATGCCCGGAACGATCAATGTATGATCCACCGAAAAGCTCGGTATAAGTTTTTGTTTTTCGCTCATATCAATTCTCCTCTGAACTATTACTTCTAAAAAGCAGATAACGGGAGTCGAACCCGCATCACCAGTTTGGGAAACTGGAGTAATGACCGCTATACTATATCTGCATCACAGCTATCAGTATAGCACATTTCTCTTCTGATTTCAAGTGCTTTTTGTCAAAAAGAGCCGTAGGCCTAAGCCTGCGGCTCTGATCTTATTCCTTATGCTCCCAGCTCTCAAACTCCTCAAAAGGCAGCGGCTTTGCAAAGAAATATCCCTGCATGCTGCGGACATTATACTCTCTGATAATATCACGCATTTTCGCTGTTTCGATACCTTCAACACAGATCGTCGTACTGAATATGCTTCCGATGTTCATGAAATTCTCAAGCAGTTTTCTTTCCGTCTCGTCATCTTCTATCCTGCGCACAAAGCTGCGGTCTATCTTGATAACGTCAAAATCAAGATTCTTCACCAGACCAATCGACGAGAAGCCCGTTCCGAAATCGTCAAGCGCTATCTTGACTCCCCTGCCCCTGAGATTAACGATGATGTTCTTCAGCAGAGCCATATCCAGCAGCCTGCATCTCTCGGTTATCTCAAGGCAGAGATTTTCAGGCGGATAGCCGACTTCCCTGAGAACTCTGAATACCATATCCACAAAATCGCTCCGCTCAAGCTGAGAATACGAAAGGTTTACGTTCACCACGAACTCCTTGTTCTTTTCCCTTACCTTCTTTGCGGCAATGAGAGCAGTTTTAAGTATCCACTCACCAAGACTGATAAACAGCGGGTCAGTTTCAAGCACAGGAATAAATCTGTCGGGCGGAACGACACCATATTCATCGTTTTTCCACCTCAGAAGCGCCTCACCGCCGATAAGCTCCTGAGTATAAGCATCGACGACAGGCTGATAGAGAAGATAGAATCCCTTGAAATCCTGAGTTATAGATGCTCTGATGGTATGCAGCTGCTCGATATGCTTTCTGCTGTCTATATTCCTGCCGTTTGTGAACTCCACAGGTTCTCCGTTGGTTTTGAGCTTTGATTCGCTGTATGCATAGTTAAGGCAGGAATAAACAGTCTGGCTGTTGATATTGAAATCGTCCACTGAAATAAGTCCCGAGCAAAGTTCAAGCACAAGCTGTTTATTGCCAACGCTGAACCGTTCTCTGCACAGGCTTCTGAAATCGCTGTACCTGTCTTTCAGTTCCTGAGCAGACTGAGAAGAACTTATGACAGCAAATCTCGTACCGTCAAGGCGGTAAACGCTGCCTTCGTTGCCGACATGCTCAAAGATAAGTCTTCCAACATTCTGAAGCACGGTATTTCCGAAATGGTAGCCGTAGATCTCATTGATCTCCGAGAACTTTCTTATTCCAAGCATACACAGACGGATACTGTTGCTGTTATTCAGATCAGCCTGAAGGTCCTCAAAGAATCCGTACTGGTTTCGCAGCCCCGTGAGTTCGTCCATATGACCGATGATACCGTGATTTCTGATAACTCCACCGAAATAATTGGGAGCGCCGTTCTCATCATACAGAACGATACCACGGCAGGTGCAGACAGTATACTCGCCTTTTTTATTTATCACCCTGTACTGCATATCGTGACCGTTTGATTTTCCTGTAAATATATCGTTGATGCCGCTGCGGTATGTCTCACGGTCATCAGGGTGGATATGCTCCTCCCAGATGTCGCCTGCCCTGTACATATACTCTGACGGCAGACCGAACGTATCAACGGCTGTTTTTGACCAGATAGAATAATCGAATTTCATATCGCAAAGGTAAACATAAGTACCCTCCGCAACTATCGAAAAAGCATTGAACAGACCCTGCAGAAGTGTCTTGCGGTCATCTGGAACGGTTGCGTCTATATTGTGTTTCTCAGGCATTTTTCCGCCGCTGAGACCAAGCTCCTTCAGCCTTGTCTTTTCCTCATACATTCTGCCGTCGGCTCTTTCAAAGACATCTGAGAATCTCTTGTCCGTATCCTTATCGAATACTGCCATGCCTGCTGCAACAACAGGGCCTTCGCCATTGGACAGATTTTTTTCCACCTGTCTCTGAAGCTTTTCGAGCAGCTCGTTTCTCTCATAGAAATCGCTGCTGCCGAGGAAAGCAACGAACTCATCTCCGCCGATACGGAAAACCTGGCTGTGAGTAAAGATATTGCAGATAAGCCTGCATGATGCACGGATATACTCATCACCTGCTTTATGTCCCTGAGTATCGTTGACGAGTTTAAGGTTGTTTATATCGCACACCACGATAGCAAACGGAATATAATCGAGTCCGCCGTCGATGTTCTTCTGAACTCTTTCCTCAAGCTCATGGAAAGCCTTCTTGTTCCTGACTCCCGTAAGCTCATCACGTCTTGCAAGTTCATTGGCAAGACTCAGCGCCTTGACCTGTTCCTTTTCCTTTTTCACTTCCTCATTGATGTTTTCAACACCTATGATAAAATGCACCTTATCGCTTGACCACATTGCCGTAAGTCTTGCATACTTGGTCTTGCCTTCAATAACGAGGCGATAATTTGTGCTGAATTGTTTCTTGTCCTCAAGAGAAGTGATAAGATAGTCCTTTTCAAGAATACTATGCATCCTGTCTCTGTCATCAGGGTGGATCACCTGTTCTATGTTTACCTTAACATCGCCGAAGAAATCAGTTCCTTCCTCCTGTATCTCAAGATTTCCATAGATACTGTTGGAGGTGAACCCTGAATACATTCCGGTCGAAGAATCGACATAGTAGATAACGTCATAGTGCTTGGCAAGGCTCTCTGCGATCTGCGCAAAGGTAACATTCTTTTTCTGTGTTTCCCTGAGCTGCTGCTCGACCCTTATTTCCTTGTCGATATTTTCTACACCGATGATAACGTGCTTTCTGTCACTTGCCCAGATCTGAGACAAACGGTAGTACATAGGCTCACCATTGAATATCAGTCGGTATGTCATATTTACAGAGGTCTTGTTTTTAAGATCCTCAAGCATATTTTCCTTATAATAATGCTTTATGACACGCTCTCTGTCGTCGGGGTGAACTACCCTTCTGATGTTCTTGCGGCTCTCGGTGAAAAAGTCGTCACCTGTCGTAGGTATCTGAAGGCTCTTATACATATCCGAGGAAGAGAACTCAAAATACCGGTTCGTCTCGATGTCAATGTAATAAAGCGTTTCATAATGCTCAGCAAGGCTTCCTGCTATCTGGTTGAATATCTCACGCTCTGCCACAGTCTTCTCAGCATCGAGCCTTGCACGCACTTCTTTGTCTATGTTCAGAACGCCGAGGATAAAGTAGTCGTCCTCATCGCTGAGTCCTCTGATAAGGCGCACCGAATGATAGACAGGCTTTCCGTCGATCATAAGGCGGTATTCGATGTTCACCATCTCGCCCTTCTTCATCTGTGCGAGCAGCTTATCTTTCTGCATATCCTCGATAAAGATATGCTTATCAGGCTCATAGATGACCTTATCGGCATCTCTCACAAGATTCTTGAAAAAATCATCGCCGCCCTGCTCAAGATGCAGAGAGTGGAACTCATCATCAGTAGAATACCACTGATACTCGTTGGTAACAGCGTTCACATAATAAACGCTGGTATAATCAACGAGCAGCGCACCGGCTATTTTATTGAATATCGGATCGTTAGTCATTATTGATGTCCTCCGGGTCATTCTTAAAAATAATGTCACTCATTGAAATCATAAACAAGCTCTCTTTTGACCTGCTTATCGTTCACAGCGATATTTATCCTTCCGTTGATTATCCTTATCCTGTCCTGCTTTGCATTGGTATCAACGCCGATAAGGTTATGCAGATCAACTCTTGTATCAGCATTATTGAGTACAAGATCCGTATCATCGCTCATTCCGCCGAATGCCAGAGCATTTTTGCCTGCATTGTGCAGATTGACAGAAACGAAGGCTGAATATATCCTGCTTTTTCCGCCAAGCGCTCCCATACAGGTCGAGCTGTCCGCCCTTATGCTCATCTCTCCGCTGAGTTCAAGCAGCGAGATACTTGCGTGTTCACCTTTCAAAGTACCCATTCCGACTATCTCGTTTCCGTTGAGGTCAAACCTGAACGAGCTTCTCGTCAGCGATACATCGGCTGAATGGTCAAGCGAGCCTATACCTACTCCCTGAGTAACATAAAGCTCCTGCCTGAGATTGCAGCTGTTTAGCTCAACATTTGCGTCAGCATAAACACAGCCGATACCCACGCACATATCTCCCGAGGCATTCATCTGATACTGACCCCTGTTTATCTTTATGCTTCCGCCCTTGCCCGAACCTATGCACACGCCTTTCATTCCGTGACAATCAAAGCTGATGATACCGTCCTGTTCAAACACAAGTTCTCCGCAGGCGCTTGAAAGGTCGTTTCCTATGCCGTAGTATTTTGGCGAATCAAGCTCTATGTTAAGGTCGCCGTCGCCCTCTATAACGAGCCTTGACGATTCAGGAACGCAGATGCCTGAATTTTTAAGTGTATTTGAGCCAAGAAGAACTAACGTAACATCGCAGTTTTCGCTCAGCTCTATGCACGGTCTGCTCTTGACATTTGAGAAATACGCATTTTCGAGTGTTATCCTTCCGCTGTATCCTGCTTCTATCCTCAGGTGAATTCCCGTTTGCATGGACGGCGCACCGATAACTGAAATATCCTTATATGTCATCGTACCCTGTCCGACAACAATATCCGTACATCTGTCCCTGACAAGAGCGCCGAGAGAAACACGGTTGGTCTTTCCTGCGGTATATGTTTTCTTTGTTGTGCCGTCGAGGAACTCCTGACGGTAGGTCTTTATCTCATTTCTGAGCCTTGCATCGAGCTGTCCGATGAACAGAGGCGATGGTCTGCCCGTATAGAATCCCTGTATAAGATCCACGCCGAGATGAATCACCGTTTGCAGCTCATCAGGTGTCTCCACGCCTTCTGCGAGCGCAAGAATATCGTTATCATGGCAGAAGCTTATTATCTCTCTTACAAAATGCTGCTTGTGGCTGTCGCTCTGGATACCGCTGAGCAGCGACCTGTCTATCTTAACATAGTTAGGCATATATCTGAGCAGGTTGCTGATATTTGAATATCCCGTGCCGTAATCGTCAACAGCGATATGTATTCCGAGCTGTCTGAGATAGTCCTTCAATCTTTCCAGCTCTGTATCGCTCAGCTCCGCTTCTTCGGTCAGTTCAACAACAACTCTCTCCGAGTTCGCTTTCAGGTATCCTTCGACCGTATTGTTGTCAGGGTCATGCAGGCGCACTCCTGGTATGCTGTTGATAAACACTTTCGCTTCACCGAGTCTGGACTTATTCTTATCGATTATCTCCAGCACGTTTATAAACGTTGCACGCTCAACATCTTCAAGTCTTCCCTGCATAGTTGCAAATTTGATAATAGACAGCGGAGCGATCTTTCTTTCTGTCAGTGAACGCATAAGCGCCTCATAAGCATAGATCGAGCCGTCCTTTGCGTCGATGATAGGCTGGAAGTGATATGTCAGCAGATTATTGTCAAGTATCTGACCGACGAGATCGTGATCGAGCTTTTCCTCCTCGCTCATCATTTCGTAAGCACTGCTTACGCCGCCGAACTTGCTGATCTTGTATCTTTTCATCTGTTCCTGAAGATTTTTGATGAGCAGCGTCCTTCTGAGCGACTCAAACGCTCTGCAGACCGAGCCTATCCATCTGCGGTAATCCTCGTCATAGCTTCTCGGAGTGTTTCCGTAGCTTACGACCGCATATCCGAAGCACTCGTTTTCAAAGAAAACAGGCGTGAAGATAAAGACCGCAGGCTTATCCCTTTTCGCATTAAGATCAGGAAGCATCTGTGCCGTATCGAATGAATCTTCAAGTGTCAGCTTATTATTTTTATGATCCACGCTGTATTTCATCGCATAGGTCATCTTGTCAGGGTAACCCTCATTTCGCAGCCTCAGCCCTGAATCCTGATCGGTGTACTTCCACCAGTTGCTCAGACAAAGGTGAAAGCTCTTTGCACCGGGTATCTGATAGCAGTAGGAATACAGCGTGCCGATAAACTCCTCAAGGCTGCCCTGCATGATAAGGTTTTCCTCCATCTTGTTGAAAATGGAGCTGTAACCTTCCTCGGAGATCTCCGTCCCCCAGTGGTCACGCCTCAGTGAATACTCAGCGATAGTATGGTTCACGCAGCCGCAGCTCTCTCCGTAAACAGGTCTTGGTATCAGGTCATATTCCCTTGTCTGCCTGCCCTCTATCTTATCCTTCAGGAAATCCGCCGCATATTCGCCTATCTCATCAGCAGGGATAAGAGTAGATGTCAGCGACTTAGGGCTGGTCTGTCCTTCATATGTCGTATCATATCCGACAACAGCGATGTCCTCAGGTATCTTTATTCCACGGTCTGAAAGCGCCTTGCAAAGACCTATCGCCATCTGGTCGTTAGCGCACACCACCGACTGCGGTAGGCTGTGCTGCTTGGAGATATACTGCTCCGCACAAAGCTCACCGCTTTGATACCAGAAATCGCCGTAGATTATCCTGTTTTCATTGACCTTGATGCCGTGATCCTTCAGAGCGTCACGGTAAGCCTGCAAACGCTGGATAGAGTGCTTGTGCCATTTCTTTCCCGAAAGGTAGCCAATATCCGTGTGACCGTGTTCCTCGATCATGTGGCTCACAAGATCATACATAGCTTTATAACCGTCCGTAATGATGAACGGGAAGTTTTTGCTCTCCACCTCGACCACGAGGACAGGCTTATCAAACGTCTCTTTAAGGCGTTTTTCAATTCTATCGGCAGCATTAGCAGTCTGTATGCTGTCTTTGAGAATAACAACGCCGTCAAAAGACGAAGGCTCCATGAGAGAGAAAATATTAGAATCTGCCTGTTCACGCACAGCTGTATCCTGATATTTCAGGTACATCGAGAAAATACACACATCGGCATCATCAGCAAAAGCCTTGCGCAGAAAGCCTTCGATGAAGCGGTGCTGGTAGTTCTCATCAGCCTGCCCGGCAATAATGGCATAGCGTTTTCTCTGTTTTCTCATTCCCGTTCCTCCGAATCGAAAAAAGAATTACAATTACCCACTTTATAATAACACAATTTGTTAATAAAGTCAATACAAAACGCTATTAAAGCTTTAAATTTATACATTTATCAAATAAAACAAAAAACGCCCTCTGCGATTAAGCAAAAGGCGGATAAGTATTGTGCGAGCCGTATATTTTGTTTTAATTCTTTTCTTTTGCCGTTTTCAGAGAGGCGATAAGTATCCGCTTTATTTCAAGACAGTCATCAAGCATCGACTTACCGTGCGATCTTTCAATATAATCAGTCATTATCAGCAGTCTGAGCCAGTATTCCGTTTCAGCCGTCTCTTTGAGTGAGATCTGGAGTTTGGCAATAAAATCTGCATTGCTTATACCGTAAACCGCTTCATTAGCGTTTGCGCCGATTGATGTTCCGCTTCTGACTATCTGTTTTGAAATTATAGTTTCATGCTTTTCCTTTATCAGATATTGATTGAGCTTAACTATTCTTGCAGCAAATCTGAGTGATTTTTCAAGCAAAGGATTATCGTTCATAGTTTCAGCCTCTTTTTAAAGAATAAAGAAAAAAGAATAAAAAATAACGAATAATACAACAGCGCCTATATGTGCATCTTTATTCACTATTCTTTATTCTTTCTTATTTAATAATTTAGCCCCATAGCGTTTCAGCTATGAGGCGCTGTTGGCTGGGGTGGAAGGATTCGAACCTTCGGAATGACGGAGTCAGAGTCCGTTGCCTTACCACTTGGCGACACCCCAATATATAAAACTGGCTGGGATAGATGGATTCGAACCATCGAAATGACGGAGTCAAAGTCCGCTGCCTTACCTCTTGGCTATATCCCAATATGAAGGGTATTACAGCTTCCTGATTCGGTCCGTCTAAGTCCATTCCTCAGACAGCTTAATCATTATACCACAATCAAGACCCGATTTCAAGTGTAATTTGTTTTGTTTACAATTTATTTACACTTGCACGCCTATTCCATGCAAAAGCGGAAAACAGCCACCAAAAAAGATGACTGTTTCCCAAGGTGAGAATATGAATAAAGGAGAAGTTGGTTTGTTTAGCGTCTCATTCCGCCGCCGAACTGGCTGCCTTTGGAATTTGACGTAATGGTGGAAGAAACCGTAATGGTCTGCGTCTGGCTTCCAGCCTTGAGGGTATATGTCTCGCCCTGCCTGATGTCGCCCGACGTAAATACCACGCCCTGCCAGGTCTTCGGATTCGTTGCCTTGAAAACAACGTTTCCGCTTTGATCGGTTATCGTAAGCTCGGTGTCTGCTGCAACTGACGAATCAAGGTCGCAAAGCACGCTGCACTGAGTCGATGATTCTGAGAAGTTCTGCTCCATGCCCGCTGCGCCCAGTGCTATCACGCTTCCGCCTGTTATCTTTGCATCGCCGTTATAATCAAGTGCGCCGTTGCCGCTGCCCGTCGGTCCGTAAACTACCGTCGTTCCGCCCTCAACGTACAGGTCTCCGTTTGAATCAAGACCGTCGCCGTTTGCATTGACCGTGATAGTTCCGCCCGTTATCTTCAGATAAACGCCTTCCTGTGAAGCGAACATATCCCTGCCCATTCTGCCTTCCGAGCCTGTGTCGCTTCCGCCTGCACAGTTTATACCGTCATCGCTTGCGGTCACGTCGATCGTTCCACCAGAAATTGTCGTTGTCAGTCCTTCAAGTCCTTCATATGACTTGCTTATCGTGATCTCTCCGTCGGAGATAAGCAGGTCCTTGTCTGCATGGATACTGTCATCGCCCGATGAGATGTTTAAATTTCCGCCCGAAATTGTCACGCTTGCGTTGCTGTGAACAGCGTCATCAGCAGAATCTATCTTGAACGTTCCGCCTGTGATCTCAATGTCAGCATCAGCCTTCAGAGCCTTTGCCGATGTCGAGCTGTCAGTCTGCGTGTCAGCTGTCTGAGTGATCTCGGCGGTTTCTGTTGCCGAAGCCTGCACTGTTTTGAAGTTTTCACCGTTCATATCAGGAGGAGTCTGTCCGTCAGGCATCTGTCCTCTGCCGCCTCGGAATCCTCCGCCGCCGTTTTGCATATCCTTCTGCCAGTTGCCGTTAGGGCTTCCGTCCTGCTTGGTAGAAGCGTTGCTGCTTCCGCCGCCTGTGCTTATTTCAAATGTTCCGCTGTCTATCCTGAGAACTGTTGCCGCCTGTATTCCGTCGCCGTTAGAAACGATCTTTACTGTGCCGCCTGTGATAGCAACATAGCCCTTTTTATCATCTTCTGTATTATCCGACTTTATGCCGTTGGTCCCTGCGCTGATGTCAAGCTCTCCGCCTGAGATCTTAACGCTGTCCTTTCCTGAAACAGCTGTGCTTTTTGCGGTAACACTTATCTTTCCGCCTGTGATAACAAGGTCGTCCTTGGAAACGATGCCATGCTTGTAGTTAGCTGTTATTTCAAGAGTGCCTGAGCCGTTTATAGTCAGGTCGTCCTGAGAGTAAAGGCAGGCATCGACCTTTGATTCTTCCTCGCTGGTCTTATACTCGCTGCCGTCAGTAAGCTTGTTGGTGCTGCCTTCTTCAAGAGTGATGCTCACCTTCTCCGCCTGCAGAACCGCAAGCGCCGAGTTATCTGAACACTCTATCTCTGCGCCGCTGAGAATGATACGCACCTCGTCTTTTTTGCCGGCGTTTACAACTACCCTGCCGCTTGACTTGCCCGAAAGCACATATACTCCTGCCTTGGAGATAGTAAGCACTCCGTCATTAAGCTCTGCACCGTCGCCGCTTATGTCTGCCGATGACCCGTCAAACTTTATGCTGCACGCATCTGATGCGTTATAACCTACCTCATAATCCACCGCATCTATCGTATAATCAATATCCGAAGATGTAATTATCTTTGATGATGAATCGCTCTTGCTGCTTGTTGTGTCCGAATTCTTTTCCGAGCAGGCAGCAAAGCTTGTGATCGCTATTATCAAAGCGGCTGTCAAAGCCATTATCCTTGCTTTCATAATGTTTCCTTTCTGCGTTATAGCTGTTCGTAATCTGCTGTTTTCGCTCTTGAACAGATGACCTCAAGATTTCCGTTGCGGACTCTTATCTCATCTATCATCTGCTTTTCTTTTGTCTTGTCTTTGAGTTCAACTGTATACTTCAGCTTGTAAAGACTTCCCATGTTGACTGTCTTTACCTGAACAAGCTCGCTGCTGCTTGTATACTTTTCAAAAATATCGTCAAATACGCTGTCATAGTCAAGGCTTTCGGGTATAATTACCGTAAGCTCCTTTTCGCCGCTTGCGCTGCTTTCGGGAAGTGCGCTGTATACAAACGCAAGAGCGCAAACAACTATCGTCATAAGTCCTGCCAGCAGCAGATGGTTCGTACCTGTCGCAAGACCTACTGCCATTGCAAGGAATATCGAGCAGATGTCCTTAGCGTTTCCCGGAACAGATCTGAACCTTACAAGGCTGAACGCTCCCATTACCGCAACGCCTGTGCCGACATTTCCGTTGACGAGCATTATCACTATCTGAACGATGAACGGCAGAGCCGACACCGTCATCAGAAATCCCTTTGATTTTTTGTTCTTATAGCCGAACACCAGCGCTATCAGCACGCCCAGCACTATCGAAACAAGCGATGTGACCAGAAGCGTTGTGTTAGTAACTGACGAAAAAGTTTCAGATATAAAGTCAGGCACAATCGACACCTTCTTTCCTTATGTTTCCTTCAGCAAATTCCTTTAAGTAAGCCGCACCGTACTTTGAAAAAGATGCAGGATAAATTTTGAGTTCATCAAGTATCTTTACCAGCCACATCGGCATAGCTCCTGCTATCTTTATCTCCATGATCCTCTCGCCTTTTTCGAGAAGTTTCTTTCCCCAGGGACCTCTTGAAAGATCAAGCACCTTATCTCTGTAAATAACGTTTGAATCAAAGGTTATCCTCACATTCGGGTCCTCGGTGCCGTACATCGCTACCCTGTCATAGCTGAGATAAAGCATCGGCTGGAGCTTATCGTAGAGCTTGAAACAGTAAGCAAGTTCTCTTTCTATCTGCGGGTCGTTCATCGGCATCTCTCCGCCGCTGGTGAAGCTTTCCGCCTGTGCAAGAGTCATCTCCACACGCCTTTTGTAAACCACTCCGGCAAACTTCTTTTTCAGTTCGACAAACACCTTCGAGTTCTCGTCAGGCGTTCCGTAGCTTCTCATGCGAAGCTTTTCTTTGTAGAAGGGCTTTTCGTTTGAAAGCCTGACGAGCTTGTGGTCAGGTGTATCGAAGTATATATTACATATCGTGCTTAAACCGTACTGATCGACCTGAGCGTGACCGTCCAGCAGTTTTCTGAGCTTCATGTATGTTCCTGCGTCCATTATATATTTCTGTTCGGTTCTTTCAAAAGTTTCACTCATTGTTCCCACTTATGATCACTCCTTTTGTTTGGTATGTCTTTAGTATAAACGCACAACCTTAAATTAACTTAAATGCAATGTGCAATGTTTGTGAAAAAAAACCTGGGCATAAAAACAGCGGAACAAGGGCGTTTTATTCTTCCCTGTTCCGCTTTGGAATAAATATTTTCTATTTAAACTTCACTGTTCTCAGCGTTACCGTAAACGTAACGGTATTGCCGTTCACATCACAGTTTATCTTTCCCTTGTGCGAAAGCGTTACCGCCTGCGCTATCGAAAGACCGATGCCGTAGCCGCTTGGCTGACCATCATCATGGCTTCGTGCCTTATCGTCACGGTAGAACCTGTCGAAAAGCTTATCCGTATCCTTCGGAGGCTCTGCGCAGATATTTGAAACGCACAGCTTTGCGTGCCTGCCGCTTTGCGTCTTTGAAAGCGAGACTTTTATCACCGAGCCGTCGTCCGCATACTTGACCGCATTGTCCGCAAGTATCGAGCAAAGCTTTCTTATCGCACTCTCATCGCCGTTTATCATTATGCCTTCCCTGATGTCAAGCTCAAGCTCTTTTCCGCTTGTCTTTGCCAGCGCCTCAAACGGCTGGACAGCTTCGAGCGCAGCGTTTGAAAGGTCAAATTCCGTGAACACGAGTTTTACCTCGTCCTCCTCCATTTTTGAAAGCTGCAAAAGCTCCTTTACAAGCCCGTCGAGCCTTGTGACCTGATTTCTGATGCTCTTTGTCCACTCGCTCTCCTCGCTTGTCATCTCTATGACCTCAGCATTTGCGGAGATTATCGCAAGCGGAGTCTTTATCTCGTGACCCGCATCTGTAATGAATCTTCGCTGCTTTTCAAAGCTCTCTATCGCAGGTCTGACCGCACGCTTTGAAAAGATTATTACCAGCAGACAGGTTATGATATATCCTCCTGCTGCAACGAGAACGGATATGAGCATGAACCTGTTCTTGTTGTACATCGAGTTTCTGACATCAAGGAAAACGACCGTCTTGCCTGTGTCCTTCTCGCTGACCTTATATTTGTAACTGTCCGTGTATCCTTCTGTCTTGCCGCTGTCTATGACCTGCTTTGCGTACTCAGCCGCCTGCTCGCTGTCAACAGCAGCGATCTGACCTGTATTGATCCTGACAACTTCACCGTTCGGATCAAAATCCACCGTAAAGAATCTCGTCTGGTATCTTGTCTCCTCATTGAAATTGTTCTTCAATTTCGGAGGCAGATCATCAACATTGAATCTCTCACGCCTCATTTTATCGTCACGTTCATCACGTCTGAAAAAGTCGGGTATCTTTCCGTCATTTTCAATTATCATCTGCATCAGATTATCATTCTCCGAATTTACCGAACGGATATTCAAGAAATTGATAACGCCGATTATAAGCACCTCAACTATCAGAAGGCAGACCGCAACAATGACAACGAATTTTCTCTGGAGCCGCTTTATCACACCTTATCATCTCCCCGCATATTCATCACAAAAAAGCTCATTCCTTTACCGACAAGGTATAGCCGACTCCCCTTGAAGCCTTTATCTCAACATCTGCGCCCACGCTTGCCAGCTTTTTGCGCAGATAGGATATGAACACCCACACAACGTTTATCTCCGCATCGCTGTCATATCCCCAGATGCGCTCCATAAAGCGTTCTGTTGAGATGAGCGTGTTCTTGTTCACCATCATCATCTCAAGCATCTGGAACTCCTTGCTTCCAAGCTTCTGCGTCCCGTTCGGACCTTTGAGATCAAACGTTTCACGGCTGAGAGTGATATTTCCTATCGAGAGGTCGTTAGGAGAGAACTCAGTCTTGCGGCGTGTCATCGCCCTTATCCTTGCAAGCAATTCGCCCATGGCGAAAGGCTTAGTCAGATAGTCGTCTGCGCCGCTGTCAAGCCCAGTGATCCTGTCCTGCACCTGAGCCTTTGCCGTAAGCAGCAGAACAGGCGTGTTGATCCCCTTTTCACGCAGTTTTTTCAGCACCTCTATGCCGTCCATTTTGGGCATCATAATATCAAGGACAATGCCGTCGTAGTTCTCGCTGATGCCGTAGTTATAAGCATCAAGCCCGTCATAGACCGCATCGACCGAATAGTTATTGTGTTTAAGCACCGCCACGATAGCGTTGGAAAGCTCCTTTTCGTCTTCTGCAAGCAAAAGTCTCATATTCTCACTCCTCATCTATTCTTGTTTTTTACAAAAGCGTCCATAAGATAAATCAGAATTCATATTATTATACAGGTGAGCGACCGAAGGGGTAAAGCGTTCGCTTGCGAACGGTTTGGGGCATGATCGGAAAGCCCCCAAAATAAGAACTTGACATCTGATGTTCAAGCCGCCTTTTCGCAGGCGGCTTGAGGCGACTGGCGTTACCACGGG
>CAMZIK010000049.1 GCA_947307175.1 uncultured Clostridia bacterium | reverse complement strand
AAAAGCTATTTTGTTGGATTGAAGATTAAAAACTACCCATAGTTCACGCTTACATCTGTAAGCGACGGAGTTAGCGATATGGGTTTGAGCCTTTCGGGGAACTTACCAATCTTCTCACTGTTATAATATTTCTGTATATGCTTTCTTGAACGTGCGATTGTTACGCTGTCAAGCAATTCAAAGAAATCAAAATCAAGCATACGGAGAAGAGTGTCGGTAGTTCTCTGCTCCTTCGGGTAATTACTCCATTCGTTGAAAACTCTCTGCGCTTGACGAAATATCTCCTCTATCGGCTTTTTGGTATTGAGCTTTTCACTCAGGTTTTCCGAACAGCCTTCATAAGCAAGTGCAAGCTGGTTACGCAGATCAGTGAAACGGTTATTAACCGGTGTCGCCGATAGCATCAGCACTCTTGTCTTAACACCTGCTCGGATCACCTTGTCCATGAGACGCATATACCTGTTTTCTTGAGTGTTAGAGTGAGTTCCGATTCCATTTCTGAAATTATGGGATTCATCTATAACTATGAGGTCATAGTTGCCCCAGTACACTCTTTCAAGATCAAGTCCATTAGAATAACCGCCGTCACGAGAAAGGTCAGTATGAAATAGCACATCATAATTCAGGCGGTCGGAAGCGATAGGGTTATTTACATAGTTATCCTTATATGTATTCCAGTTCTCTGCGAGTTTCTTTGGACAAAGAACAAGAACTCTCTTGTTCCTGTTTTCAAAATACTTTATAACCGCTAAGGCTGTAAAGGTCTTACCAAGACCTACACTGTCTGCAAGGATACAGCCGTTATATTTTTCGAGCTTATTGATAATAGCAAGTACGGCATCACGCTGAAAGTCATAAAGCATATCCCATATCTTGCTGTTCTTAAAACCTGTTGCTTCATTAGGCAGCTCATCTTCGGAAATGTCCTCAAGGAACTCACTGAAAACATGATACAACGCCATAAAGTATATGAATTCCGGGGAATTTTCATTGTATGCAGTGCTGATGCTTTCTATAACCGTTTCTGTTACATCTTCAAGCTTTGTTTTATCGTTCCAAAGTTCGTTAAACGCTGAAATATACTGTTGTGAGTAAGGGGACTCAATGCTGTTCACGAAATTAAAAGCATTATTACCTCGATCACAGCCCAGATCGACTGTAGTAAAACCATTAATAGGAGAATATGCTATTAAGTCATTGTTATCGACGGTTAAAAAACCTGGTATCAAGCTATCACTGATGTTTGAACGAAACTGTGCATTTTTCTTGATCCACTCTGCACATTCTTTTGCAATAGCCTTCTGCGTCATTTCGTTACGGAGTTTTATCTCAAACTCAGTGCCGTAAAGGCCTGATTCTCTGGTGATTCGAGGGATATAGAATTCACGCTTTTCTTTTTTTGCAGATTCCTTAATAAATGTCGGTGATGTAAAGATGAAACGGAGTTCGTCTATGTTATCAAGCTGGTTTTTCAGTTCTTTATATGCATACATAGAAAAACAGGAGGCCGCTATAGTGAGCTTGCTTCCGGCCTTAATTTTACCAATAAGTTCGTCTTTTAACAGTGTGTTTTTATTGTCAATTACATTCATAACACATACTCCTTAATGATGAGGCTTACATATTATTACCATACCCCATTATATTGTACTATAAATCGCATAAATAGTCAATGATTTGTTCAAAGAATTTCATTAGTTTTGTATATTTTAATATTTCATTAGGCTATACCCTAGCCACATATCTAAAATATATGTCATATAAATATTGTTTTCAATATAGACATATTGCATAATTGGTGGTATGCTTATATCAAACAGTATTATGCTTAAAGGAGGCAATACTATGGCTTTGATAGGGTATGCCCGTGTAAGTACTGATGGACAGAATGAGGCTCGTCAGGTTGAGGCGTTCAAGTTGCTGGGCGTTGAAAAGGTATTCATTGACAAGCAGAGTGGTAAAGATGCAGCCAGACCGCAGCTCACCGCTATGCGTGAGTATGTGCGTGAGGGTGACACGGTCGTTGTCACGGAGTACGCAAGACTTGCCAGATCAGTTCGTGATCTTCTGTCAATTGTGGACGAGCTCAGAGGCAAGGGCGTTCAGCTTATTTCTCAGAAAGAGAATTTTGACACATCGACTCCGCAGGGAAAACTCATGCTGACCGTTTTTGCAGGACTTGCAGAGTTTGAGCGTGAAATGATCCTTGAAAGGCAGCGTGAGGGTATCGCTATTGCTAAGGCAGAGGGTAAATACAAAGGCAGACAGCCGCTACCGTTCGACGAGAAAGAGTTCAAGAAAGAATGCGAGAAATGGGTCAAGGGCAGCCAAACTGCCGTGGAAACAATGAAAAAGCTCGGCATGAAGCCGAACAGGTTTTACAGGTATGCAAAGAAATATGGATACAAAAAAAGAGATGTCTGAACGGCATCTCTTTATCATTTATTTTCATATTTTTGTGGCATAAACAGCGAAAGCTAACGCACCATATAATTGCTATGAAGCTCTGACATATTCGGTATATCACGGACAGGGATTTTCGATATAATTCATTGTGTATTTCCTTGCATTTAGGTCGAAAATATATACATAACAATAGCCTAACTGTGTATCCCAGTCTGCATCACTTATTGTTGCATTAGTTAATGAATATGTAATTTGAAGTTTTACGAGTGTTTCTGGCTTTTTACAAAAATCCTTTGTATTTATCTCATTCTTTGATGTGACCAAAACATTTTCAAAGCCATCACCTATTTCCCCATCTTTTATCGGTTTATTCTCGCACCAACAGTATCTCGTTCTCAAGAAGCCACCGTTATCGTCAGAGGTATATAATGCATAAGTATAAAATGAATCATCCTCTGGTGTGATTATACTTGATATTTCCTTTAACAAGCTATATAATGTCATATTTTGAATCTCCTATTCAAACACAAAAATGTATATACGAACTTGTTTTTGCATTTGCTTTGTCACTTCGTATTTTATAAGCAGTGCTCACATTTCTGCAAGCACCGCTTATTGACTTGTTAGTATTTCCAATCGAGAGTAGAACCGTTAAGAACAACAACATCTACTGATTTGCCTTGTATTCCGAATGTTACATACCAAAGAACTTCTTCGGGATACGGGTCTGTTTTAAGGTTGTATGCGTGGTTGTCTATTTGCTTTTTTATTTCCCGCTCGAAAAACAATGCACTGTTCCAAGCCTTTTGCGGATTTGTTTCGCCTGCAAATATTTGGTGAAAAGTATACCACTCTACACCGTCTGCATACTCGTAACTCGAAGTTCCATTTCCTGCGCAATGTACATCAGTATAATTACCGTTTCTATCTACAAATGCGTGGAGATAAGCACTTGTCTTATAGTTAGGCATTTTCTGCTTTCCGTACTTTATGAACTCTTGTTGTGCGGTTTTAGCATTTCCGCTAACATTATTCCCCATACACAGATTGTACAATGCCTTTTGCAAGGTGGTCGCATTTGACGGAATAGTGAAACTACTGTTTGTCTGCCGTGTAGCTTTGGTTGTAGCTTTCGTAGTCTGCCTTGCAGTTGCCTTTGTTGTAGCCTTTGTAGTAACAACAGGCTTTACAGTAGACTGTGTTGCTCTTGCAGTTGTGGTTGTGGTGGCAGCCTTTGTGGAAATAGTTGTTGTCGTTTCCTGTGCAGAAGTTGTCGTTGTTGATTGTGTTGTCGTCGTAGTCTCAGTTTGTGACGAGCTGTCTGTCTTGCTCTCCGAGGAGCTTTCCGAACTGCTCTCAGACGAGTTTTCACTTTTCGATGAGCTTTCAGCAGCAGATGAGCTGTCCAAGGAAGATGAACTGTCCGATACCGACGAGTTTTCAGTCGTTTTGCTTTCGTCTGTTTGTGAAGATGCGTCACCGCAGGCGGTCAGCACCGCCGAACATATCATTACAGCTGCGATAAGCGCAGCAAGCTTGTTTCTCATGTTTTTCACCTCGATAATATGATAGCACTTTGTCCCTGAGTTGTCAATTAATTTACAGCCCTCTGCCTGAAGAAGCAGAAGGCTGTTCAGCTTTGTATTTAAAGCGTTTAGGTTTGTGCTTAAAACTTATTTCCGCATTTGCCGCAGAACTGTTCATTTCCGCTGCGGGCGTTTCCGCATTTTGGGCAGAAGCTTGCACCTGCGGAATTTGTGGACGGCATAGTATTGCCTGCACCTGCGAGTGCAGCTTTTTTCTTTTTAGCACTAAGCACGAACAGCACCACGGTTATCGCAAAAAAGATAAGCAGCAGTATCAGAGCGACATTGCGATGAGATTTGATTGCATCGATCAGCTCAGTTTGGCTGTTATAGACTGTTCCGCCGTAATCATACATTCCATAAGGTGAGAGCTTTTCTGCATCATTCAGATCAAGCTGGTGGATTATTGTGAGTATGCCACAAATCACAGTAGGGATAATGAATAGTATTTTTGCGATAGTAAAGCTTTTATTCTTCATATCAGACACTCCTTATGCGTTTTGTCAACTATCATAATATTCTTTGACTGCGAGTCGTTGTTGTGACCTTTGAGGCGACATCTTTGGGCAGACCCTCTTTGTTCCTCATAAAAACAGATGTGAGTTTGTCTCCGCCACCGTCGTTGTACAAACGGATATAGCATTCCTCTTTGCCGCTTTCCTCGTATTCATCACCGTATCTGTCTCCCGTCGGCTTTCCGAGCTTTTCGAGTATCTGCTGATAATTGTCTTTGTACATAGTAAAATTACCGCTGATCTTCACCTCATGACCTTTAAGGTCATCACAGTCGGGTCCTGCCAATGTCATTCCGAAAATGTAATCATCAATCACATCTAACCCAAAGCGAATATTGTCCTTGGTTGCTTCGTATTTTACTAAGCTTCCACCTGTTTCACTGACCTCGAATCCGAGTGATTCAAGCTCATTTTTCTTGATAGGCAGTGTTATTACATCTCCGTCAACCTGAAACTGATAAGCATAAAAGTTGTCTGACAGAGGCTTTTGCTGATATGCAGAAGCCGAAGCCTTTGTTGATGTTGGTTTTTCGCTGCTGTCACCACAGGATGCAAGACTGAGTGCCATACACAGACACAGTGCGATAGCAATTATTCTTTTCATAATTCAAATTCCCTTCCTTTCAGATCATACAGACTTTCTCTGCCTATGATGAATACCTTATCAACGGTGACTAACCCGTTTGTATCCTTATAGTGGACAATAAAATAGACTTGTGTATTTGTTACACGGCTTGTTCCCTTGTAGAACGAATATCCGTCCTGCTCATAGCCTTTTCCAAGTATCTTCTCAACGGTTTCCTTTGTTTCACCAAGATTAAAACCGTCTTCAGAGTCTGTTATATCGTCTCCTTCACGGCAGAATGTAAAATCATCGGAGTCTTTCACATACTCCACATCAAATGCAACTGCATTGACAGGGTAGTCTGTATATCCGCCAAAATTGTTCTTGACCTCGACAGGTTTTCCGAGTTCAGCATAGAAATAGGAACCTTCAGTTGCTGTTTGATGTGTAACTACGCTTCCGTTTTCTTCTGTCTGCTTTTTATCACAAGGACAAATAGCAATACCATTGAATAAAAATGGAGCGTCAGTTTCTGAAAGTGTTAGTTTGCGGTTTTCATTGTCTGCAAGATGAAGACCTAACTGGTCGCCCATTACATGATATCCTACATTTACAACTGTATAACTATTAGCATTAGTGCCGTAAACATAAGCAATGTTTTCACATTTGTCGGATACATCGGGTATCATGTCATTTGTGATCTGACCAAACGGAACAGCCTGAGATGAACTGTCAGACTCAGTAGAACCTTCCGACGAAGTGCTTTCGTTCGTTCTCGATGAGTCGTTATCACCTGCTGACGATGATGATACCAGGCTTGATGACGAGGAACTGTTTTTGCTGCTTGATGCAGCATCAGAGCTGCTGTCGGACGAGCATCCTGCAAGTGCTAAACACAATGCAGCCGTTACAATTAAACACTTTTTGTTCATTCTATTCTTTCTCCTTTTTTTGCATTGATCTCTCAATGTTTATTTTCCATTAAATTATATAACAATTCTAAGCAATAATCAATGCATATATCTACATCTATATATAATTCTACATTGTGTATAATTGCATCTACATAAATCAACGGTTTTCTTGTATAATATGTATATATCTACATATATCATTTGTCAACAATCGTTTATCGTTTTCAGGAGGTGCATTTATATATGAAAGGACGCATTGAAATAACCCTTGACGAATTCAGGAAGAGCAAGAATGTATCAAAGTATAAGCTGTGCAGAGAGTGTAATCTTCAGCAGACACAGCTCAATGCCTATTGCAATAACAAGCTGTCACGGGTCGATCTCGATGTGCTGACAAGGATATGCGATTATCTCCAGTGTGATCTGACGGATATAATCAAATACCACCCACCGAAAAAGGAAAAAGAACTTGACCGCTGAATGCGGTCATTTTTCGCTGATAATGGGATTTTTTATTGAAAATCAGAACGGAATATGATATAATATCAGTATAGAAAAATGGCTGAGTTATACATTGTTTGAAGTGAAAAAACTCGGCAAGAAACCGAACAGGTTTTACAAAAATACTTGGTAATACGGGTATTGGGGGCATAGTATGAATAACAATAGATTTACGCTTGTGCATAGTAACCTTTTGTCATTAGCAGATACTAATGTTGAGGTTGTATTATCTGGCTGGGAAATTAATCTTTATTCTAATATCTATGATCGTATAGATAAATACCCGATTTTTCCTAAGCGGATAATCCATAAGTTTTCTGGCACCAGTCAGGAAAAGTATGAGCTGTTTGAAAAGATAACTATAAGCGTAACAGAGATTTGCAATAAACAATTATATAATGTTAAACCGCCGATGAATTGCAGAGGGATATGCTTAAAGACCGAATTGCTTGAGCAATGCTATATAAAATGCTTAATAAAGGCACACGATGAAAAAGTGCATTCAATTGGTTTTAGTTTGCTCGGATCAGGAAGTGGAGGCTATGATCCGCTGCAGGCATATGATATTGCAAGAACTGCAATCAATAAAACTGCACCCAAATTAAGGGACATGGACATATATATTATTGTCGGTGACTATTATGAATACAGTAAACTGGTGCGTTTTCAAGCATATCTGAACGACTTGAATGAGGATATTTCATATAATGATTACACGATGGATGTAATCGACAAAAAGCTATCTTTATATCGGGATTTTGACGATCTTGAGAGCAAATTAGTTCTTTCAATAAAGGAACATGAAGCAAATTTCATACTGGTTTCCCGTCAAATACTTCAACAGTACGCTTCTGATAATACAGATAGCTCATTTGCGGATTATTCAAAGCGTATGATAGCAAAGACTATTGAAAAATGGATCTATGCTATGAACGAAAGCTATTCAGGAAAAAAGTACGAACACAAAAATCGTTCTGCCGCATCTCTTGCAAAAAGTATAGATGCTTCACCGTCAACTATAAATAAGCTGTTGAATGAAAAAAGCAGTTTACCCTCACGGGATATGCTTATCTCCCTTGCTATCGGAATGAAACTTGACAAAACAGAACGAATGAAGTTTATACTTTATGGAGATGTAAACCATATGTATCCCGGAAGTGAAAAGGAAAAATACGTTGAATCTATACTGGAATCAAGTGCTCAAATGCCTGATTATTTAACTATCAACAGGATGGTATATTATAAGTTTGGTGAAACTCTAAAACGAACAAACGATGGTTTGGACAGAACACTATAACTATCATTGCACTCAAAAGCCGCATTTGCGGCTTTTTTTCTTTTACAAACATTTCGTGATTGGCAATCAACGACTTTTCCGAACCGATATGATATATTGTAATCACAGCGAAAACAACAACAATTCAGAATAAGGAGATGAGCTTGATGTACGATATGTCATATGTTCAGAAGGGAGCACGAGGAACTGCGATCATACCGCTTGAAAGTGAGCTTTTGACCGAAAGGGTAATCCCTATCACAGAAACTATCACAGCGGAAACGGCAGTCAAGGTGTATATGGCACTGCACTATCTGTCAAAGACGGGTGAGCCGATAATCATGCCGATATATTCGTCTGGCGGCGAGGTCACGGCAGGAAAAGCTATCTATGACATGATGCAGGGCTGTAAGTGCGAGATACACACCTGCTGCATAGGAAAGGCTGCAAGCATGGCAGCGACGCTTCTGGCGGCAGGAACAAAGGGGCACAGAACGATACTTCCTCATGGTGAGGTAATGATACACGAAGTCCTTATAGGCGGCGGTATCGGAGGCTCTGCGACGAGTATCACGAAGATCTCACAGACGATCAACGAAACAAGGGATATCATGAACGGGATACTTGCAAAGCACACAGGAAAGACAATGGAACAGATAGCCGAGGCTACAGCTTTTGACAACTATATGACAGCTGAACAGGCAGTGCAATTCGGTATCTGTGACAGGATAACAAATAATATATTATAAGGAGAGATTATTATGACAAAGACAACCATCAGAGAAGTACAATCAGTCAAGGAAGAGGCAATCCTCAACATCGACAACAGTTCGCCGCAAAGCCGTGAACTTGTAGAGAAAGCATACAAGTTTTCGGATCTTTTCGGAGATATGCTCTTTGATGAAGACAGCATTACAGGAGAATCCCGTCTTCTCGAAGGAGGATACAAGGAGCTCCCTGATGAAATTGAAAAATTCAGCTACTATGATATGGTAGGGTTTGAAATCGGGGAGCTTGATGGCGATCACCTTGGAAAGTATGATATACTGACCAGAACCCTTACTCTTACCGAAAATGGTGCAAAGGAAGACTTCATAATGCTGCATGAGCTTATCCATGTTCATGAACACTTGTTGGAAGACTTGCCTAATTGCTATATGGACATTGCTTTGTTCAGTCTTAAGAAAGAATTAAGCAAAACCATAAAAAATCTTGAAGAAATAATCTTCAAATATAATGCTTATTTCATAGCAACAGACCCACATAATCGCCATTTTTTACATAGCACTGTTTTTATGCTCAAGAGTCTTGACCTTGACTTGAAAATGGGATATGACCTCGGTACCGTATTCGGATACGGAGGATTCCTTAAGAATTTTCTTATAGAAGAATATTTCTATGTTCAAGTACAAATGAAGAAGCGAGATTAAAGTCGGAAAACGGTAATTTTATGTTCGTTTTTTGACTTTAATCTCCAAAAATAGGAGGTGTCAGAATGGGAAAGAACAGGCGTATGAATATTGACGATTACATGGATCCCGATCTGATAGATGACGGGTCAGCCGATCAGGCAACACAGGACTTCAACGAAGCCGATTTCGTCCTATCAGATGTCATACGGTACAGCCTCAACGACTTTAAGACAAAGCTGAACAACAATGTCCTTATAGAAGGCGGAAGCGGCACTGGAAAGACTACCAATGTTGTTGTTCCGAATATCAGACAAGCGGTCGGGAGCTACTTTATCTGCGACCCGAAGGGACAGCTGTATAAGAGGTGGGGAAAGTATCTCAGGGATCATGATTACACGGTGAAGCTTATCGACTTCACTCACCCCGACAAGTCGGGCGGATACAACCCGATGAATTATCTGAAATCAACGCAGGACATAACCAAGCTTGCTTCAACGATAACCTATTCAAACGGTTCTGAGAACGGTAAGAATATTGATCCGTACTGGGACAGAATGACCATACTTTTGCTGTCCGCGATCATAGGGTATCTGGTCGAAACGGACAGTCCCAACAAGACATTCTCAGCGATACTTGATATGGTCAATCTCGGTGAGCGTGAGGACGATGAAGATAAGGACTCAAAGCTCCGCAGACTGTTCGTTAAGCACAAGTTCCAGAATCCGAACAGCTGGGCGTGCAAGAAGTTTGACTCGGTTGATACAGCACCGTTAAAGACATACGATACGATCAGAAGCACTCTTTCAGCAAAGTTTGCAGTCTTTGACAGCAAGGAGCTGAGAAGAATGATGGAAAAGCCGAGCATAGACTTTACCGAGGCAGCGAAGAAAAAGACTGCTGTGTTCGTGACGGTCAGCGACTCGGACAGGACAATGGACACTCTGGTAAATATCTTCTTTACTCAGGCGATGAACGAGCTTTGCCAGTATGCAGACGATGAGTGCAGGGACGGCAGGCTTCCGATACCCGTCAGATTTATCCTTGACGATTTCGCAACGAACTGCCGCATCGAAGAATTTCCGAGAATGATATCGTCGATCAGATCGAGAGCTATCTCGGTAATGCTGATGATACAGGCAGAAGCACAGCTCGTTCAGGGCTATGGGTATGACGCTCAGACGATAATCTCCAACTGCGATACATTTGTGTATCTCGGAGGGAACGATGTTCAGACAGCTTATTCGATAGCCGAACGGTGCGACAAGCCGATGTGCGAGATACTGTATATGCCTGTCGGACACTGCTGGGTATTCAGGCGTGGAAGCAAGCCGAAAAGTGTTGTGCTTCCGATGCTTGAGCAGCCTGAAAAGATGCTTGAACAAAGCGAAGAACGGTAAAACCAAAGGCATTTATTCAACTGGCAGAATGAACAAAAAATGGGGTAAAAATTCGTCATTTACTCCACCGAATAATTGTTCGATGCCTCTTGACAAATGCGTACTAAATTGGTATAATTAAATATAAGAAATTAAGTAGTTCGATTTTACAAATTTGATTTGTAAGGTCGAGCTATTTTTTTATTTCAATTTTCTATAACGAGGAGGATTTTTAAGGGGGATTCTTTCCCCTTGAAGCCCTCAACGAAGCGAACGCTGAGTGGGGATTTATCTTGCGCAGTGAGATAAGTCCGAGGGCACATACTTATGTCCACAATGTTGATATTTGTTAAGTATAAGATGCGTTACCAAAATAAAAATGGGGGGTGATATTATGGGTGTAACAATCGGGATGCCAAGTCTGAAATTGAATGATGTTGGATTGTCTAACAAGCATTGCGGAAACTTTAAAAGCGTTGCTGAGGAGGCACTGAAAGAGAGAAAAGGTCGGGATGCAGACATTGATTCAACTAAATCGTCAGAGAATATTAGCAAAGGCTTTCAGACTGCTGCTGAGTTGATAGAGTATTCTGAAAAACATATTTCTCAGCTGAATGATCATCTCAGATCAGAAGGCAAAAGAGGTATACGAAAAGATGCAGTCAAGATGTGTGTTACGATTATAAAGCCGCCAGCCGAATGGATAAAATCATTGAGCAAAGAAGAGCAGATTAATTTCTTTGAAGATGCTTTAGTAAAATTCGAGGAAATCGTCGGCAAAGATAACATCAAAGCTGTTGCTATACACTTTGATGAGCAAGCCCCTCATATGCACATCTTCTGGGAGCCGATGACAAAAGACGGTAGACTTTGTGCCAAAGAGGTACACAGACTTCGCTTTTTTGGTAGACTCAACAGAGAGATGCCTAAGTTCCTTCGGTCAAAAGGTTGGGAGATAGATGACTGCCATGCTTATGACTCGGCTGAAGAACAAGAGCTTAAACAAAAGCTAGGCAAAGAGAAATATCTTCAGTATTTGCAGGAAAAGAGAGCAAAGAGCGGCAGAACCAGTTTTCAGTACAAGGCAGAGATGGAAGCGGAGAACGAAAAGCTTGTCAAAGCAACAACCGTGTCTCCTGAGAAGAAAGTTATCGGTTTATTAGGAAGGGAGAAGGTGGTGGCAAAAACCGAACAAGAGATAAGAGATGAGATGACTATTCTTGCTGCTCAGGCTGTCTTGATCGACAAGGATCAGGCAAGAAGAGATAAGGAATACTACCAAAAGCTCAAAGACAATGAAGAAGAACTTATCGAGCAAAAATCCGAAGAAAAGGCAAAGGATATCGTCACCAAACGAGAACTCGATGCGATAAAAAAGGCTCGTCGTGCTGAAGATTTGATCATCAGGATAGATGAGAGATTGGAGGCGAAGTATAAAACATCCGTAAATGAACTATTAAACGAGAAAAAAGAACCAACCAAGAATATTACGACTTATGAAAGGAGAGAAAACTATGATAGAGTTAATAGGTGAAGTCAAAAAATATATGGCGCTGTTCCTGATTTTGAAAAAAGCGTCATTGAATAAAGTAATCAACGAGCGGTACATAAGCAAAGAGCACAATGGTTCTGTCAAGACAAAAGCACTCTATTACGAGACATATGATGAATTAGACATCTCAGATATCGAGGACGGAATAAGAAAAACAATTCCTCCGAGGGTGTATTCGGATAAAAACAGCTATGAGTATGCAATGAAAAACGCATATTTGCGTAAAAAGAACATCCCAATTTATTGTCATGTGCCTGAAATTCCTGACAAACCGTTGTTCATTAATGATATGGGTGTTCTTTCAAGCATTATGCTCATAACAAATAATGCGGTTTTGTCTGATAAAAAGGCTGCTTTGATCGCCGATACAGACGATATCGGTTTTGAGAAGTTCCATGAGTTCGTTACAACGAACAAGACCATCATCGGAAGCCTCTGTTTCAGTCAGAACGGCAATGTGTTCACCGTTAGCCTTATTAACGAGGACACAGGCAAAAGCAAAATGCTGTTTGAAAGCTATGGGGCTGATATTTCCGAGTCCTACAGGCTCGTTCTGTTTGTAATACAGCATTGTTACGTGGATCGTGATACATATAGTGCAGATAATTTCATAGTAAAAGATGCAGTTATAAAGTAGGAAAAAAGGAGCTGTTGCATGATCCAAAGCTACGCTGATCCGTTTTAAAATTGACGGATATTGTCATTATACACCAATTCAATTCTTGACACAGCTGATAATTAACTAACGCCGGTACTTACTTTGATGGTAAGTACCGGCGTTATTCTGTCTTAGCATTTTCTTTGTTTAGAGATACTGTGTTTCCCGACTGTTTACTTATTGATCGTTCATTCTTTTATTCTTTTAAGTATTGACGGATAATCCATCTTTCCGTTGAGCACACGATATATGATGATTTTTTGTTCATCATCAAAGACACGGTAGAACATCAGATAATCCTCGATGACTGTCATCCTGTAACCTATTTTTGCGAGTGCTTCATCGGGAACAGTTATCGACATTCTCGGGAAAGTCCCGAGCCGCTGCGCTGCCTGCTTCATCTTATCCTTGATCCTTATCGCACCGTTCTTGCTGCCCATCATCAGAAAAGATGAGACTATCTCGTTTATATCCTGCACCGCTATCGGCAGATACTCGATCTGATAATTCTCATTCAGCGCCATTTATCAGATCCTCCATCATCTTATCGACCTCTTCGACAGAGTAAGTTCTTGCGCCGCTTAACCTCTGTGCCTCGGCTTCAAGGAGTTTTTCACGCAAATTGAGCATTTCTTCACGGTATGAATATGCTTCCATACTCATAACAACAAGGTCTCCCTCGCCGTTTTTGGTAAGGAAAACAGGCTGTTTGTTCTGCTTACAGTATGAGGATATTTCGTTGTATTCGTTTCGCAAACTTGTTGAAGGCTTTATCATCATACAAGCCCACCTCCTTGATTTATTCTATACATATTATATCATTATTATATCAAGTTGTCAATAGTTATACCCAGCCATTCTTTGACTTGGATATATGTCACCGTCAAGGGACAAAACGCAAATTTGGCGGATTCTGCATGAAGAGCCTATATCTCGGGCTGATTATCTACTTTTTGAAGAAGATATCAAGTGCGTATCGCAGAATGCTTTGACAAGAAGAAAGCCAATTACTATTGCAAGTATTCCTTTAAACATAGCAGGATACCTCCTCTGCACTATCAATCAAAGTTCCACTTATTGTCCGGCAGTTCACTCTTCAGTTGCTGCCTAGCCTTGTCCTGCCCAGCAATTGCACCATCAAGGCTCTTTTTATACATGTACTCGCCTTTTACTACCATGTCAAACAGATACGCTTCCGCTTTCTGATAACATACGAGCGCGTTCTTTGCATTCTTCTCTGTACCGATTCCATAAAGGAACATCTTTCCGAGACGAAGATACACAGGACCTGCAACGATTGGCGCAGCCTCGTCAGTCATTGTTTCAAGGCAACGCATATAAATTATAAAGGCTTCGTTTTCGTTTTTTTTAACATAGTATCCGTTAAGATACATATCACCTATCTTATACAGCGAGATCAGATGACCGTCAAAAGCTCCGAGAGCAAAATATTGAAATGCCTTTTCGTAATCAGGCGCATCCATATTTCTACCGTAATAATAGCAATATCCAAGATTCTCCTGAGCCTGACGGCTTCCCTTCTCTGCTGCCATATCATAGTAGTAAATAGCCTTTTCAAAGCTCTGCTCAAATCCGCGGCTGCCATCATAATACTGCGCACCAAGATCGTTCATTGCTTCTGCATTACCATTTTCTATTTCCGACTCGTACAGCTCGGTTATAAATTCAATAAGATAATCAGGCAGTTTCTGCGGTTTATCGCAGTTCACAAGATTAGTAGCTATTGCAAATGGCTCTTCTGTAACAAGGCCGTCACTGTCCATTATACTTGCGAGATAGCTATGTGTCTCGGGCAGTTCCCCGGCATCAAGCATCGAAAAGATGTTATTAACTTCAGTTGAAACATAATCCTTATTCGGCATAATACCAACTCCTTTGTGCGACTATACATGTTGAAAACTTATACTACGGTTCTGTCTTTACAACACCATTATATCACATAGTTTTGAGTTTGTCAGCCATTTTTTTGGACAGTTAGTTTTTTATACACAAGCTAAGTGTAAAACTAAACGCAATATTTTCCAGCTTTTACTTTTACAAATTATCGATAGTGGAAAGATAAAACTCTCTATACCCGATGCTCCTTCAAGTCCTGAACAAAGATACTATTCTTGAAGTTTAGAAAACGGATCTCCCTGCCTGAAAAAAACATCAGACAGGGAGAGCTTTATTACATACTATATGGCTTTGATCTACACTTTCACTGAGACAGCTTTTTAAGAAACTCTTTGAGAAGGAATGTGCAGTAGTACGGGAACGAATAAACATTATTAATGTATCCTATATTTCCACCGAACAGCTTGACACCAAATCTGATATCCGGATATTTGTCAGACTCAATCAGTGTCCTCAAAGACTTCGACCTTCCGTTTTCCGCCTTTACTTCAACAGGCACAAGCGAATCTGCTGTCCTCATAAAGAAATCCTGCTCGAGTGTAGAATCTTCACGGCGGTAATAATAGAGCTTGCAATCGCTCTTAACAAGTGCTTCTCCTACTATATTTTCATAGAGAGCACCCTTGTACACGCCAAGATTCTTATTTGCACGCAGATCATCCTGTGCTTCATCATCAAGCATAGCGACCAGCAATCCGCTGTCGGCAAAGTACAGTTTGAATACATCCTCGTCACTGTTGCCCTTCAGAGGCAACTCGGGGAAATTCAGGCAGTTGCAGACATTAACTACTCCCGCATCGGAAAGCCATTCTATGCATCCACGGTAATCACGAAATCTCGCTCCCTTAGCTACTTTTGAGATTTGGAATTTCTTATTTTCCTTTGCAAGCTGAGGAGCTATCCTGTTGAAAACATTGAGTATACGAGTCTGGTCAACTCCCTCGGCATATTTGCGTACATCTTCCTTGTAATCATCTATCAGCTGTCTCTGCAGTTCAAGCGAACCTTCAAATGTTCCGCTCTCGATATATCTTGATACGACTGCAGGCATACCGCCAAGAACGCAGTAGTCCAGAAACAGAGAACGGCAAACCGAGAGTTCCAGCTCACTGAATGGTTTCAGTTCAAGCATATGCTTAAGCAGATTATCCCGAAAAGAATCGTCATAGCCTTTCGCCCATAGAAATTCTTCAAAATCCATGGATCGCATAATAAAGTCATGTTTGTTTCCGACGCTGTTGCTCTCTATCTTACGATAATTAATACCAAGCATTGAGCCACTGCAGATAACATCAAACCTGCCGTCCTGATTAAAGAATTTCAGGCTTGTGGCAATATCAGGGAACTTTTGTATCTCATCAAAAAAGATAAGTGTTTTCCCTTCAATGAATCTCTTCGACGGGTCAATAAGCGATATATTCTTGATAATATCATCTGTCTTGTATCCATCAGATATTATCATTTCGTACTTTGGCTCTTCAACAAAGTTTATTTCAATAACGCTTTCATAGTTGTCAGCGGCAAAGTGCCTTATCGACTCCGTCTTTCCGATCTGACGGCAGCCTTTAACTATAAGCGGCTTTCTGTCCTTGTCATTCTTCCATTCTTTCAAAAATCTATCGATCTTACGCGGCATATACATATTTAAGCACCTCCCGATGCTTTAATAATACCGCATTTTGCGCTGAAAGTCAAGAGCAAATCACAAAATCACAGCTAATTTCAGCTCGATTTGCACAAAATCGCAGCGAATCATTTCAAGTTTTGCACAAAGTCACAGCGAATCGCAACTGAATAATCACAGAAATTGTACGCTTCACTACTAGTCATGCAAATCGTTTTCTTCTGACTTCTTTTTCCTTATTGACGCAAGTATCTCATTAACATTGTCTATGTTAGTCACTTCAGGATCCTAAGTATCACAGAGGCCAATAAATATTTTAAAACAATCAATGTGAGAAAATGTGAACAGACACTATATGCTTCAAATTGGGGCGTTGCAACTGAATGGTGGCTTAGAACCAGTGGCGGAAGCTCTGCCCGTGCTATATGTGTCGCTGAAGATGGAAAGGTCTCTCCATTTGGTAATAGTGTTGATAATAAGATGATGATTCGTCCAGCGATGTGGATAAGTCTGAAATAGTTCAACAAATGTATATTCAACGCAAACAAGCTCCCCTGCGAATCAGATCGCAAGGGAGCTTTGCTCTGCCCTATTCGGTTGTTTGGGGTTCTCCTATGAGTATTCCTATCTGTACGCCTTAAATTTTATTGAGTTTATTTTTATGCCAGCATCATTCATCTACCAGTTTGTCGGCTTGCTCCAGATCAAGCAGGTAATACTTCTTCCCTTTCTGACGATTCTCAATAAGCAGTTGTTCTGGAATGAGACTCAGCTTTTTTCTCAATGTGTTTTCAGACAAATGCAAACACTCTGTCAGTTCATTGCGGCTGATGCCGATATTCGAGAAAAGTGCAGCCTGTATCAGAAGATCATACAAATAATTCATATCTGCTTTTTCAGCATTCGGAAGCCTGTTTATGATTTGACAGTAATGATCCCAGCTTGCTTTCTTCTCTTCAAGTGTCTCCAAAAGCTGCTGCATAGATTCTTTTACAATATCAAGAAACATCTCAACAAACGGCGTTAATTCGCCCTTATTGCGTGGATCGTTACATACCTCAAACGCCTTGTAGTACTTAGTTTTGTTTTCCTTGATAGTATAAGACAGTCTGAATCCTATCAAAGGAGTAAGCTGTCTTGAAAGGAGATAACTGCTGATAAAACGGCTTGTTCTGCCGTTGCCGTCATAGAATGGATGAATGTAGCCGAACAAGTAATGAAAAACCGCTATCCTGAAAAATATATCAATATCCTTATTATTAAGTATCATAATACTCTGCTCGACAGTCTCTATTATCTTACTTTCGGGACTCAGACCTCTGTGAATTACCTTTTGAGATGCAGAATGAACCTCTACACCTGATCTGCGGAATATCTCACCGTCAGGAAGGTTTGAAGGATCAGTAGCTTTTACCTCATCATAGAAAATATCGTCATATATCTTTCTGATGTCACGACAGTTATTGAGTGTTATTTCTTGTTTCTGCTGAAGCATAACATATTTTGAAACTAGTCCGACAAACCTGTTACGCTTATTCTGCGAAGAGAGATCCTGAAGTATCTCACCGATCTCCTTTCGTGTACTATGTACACCTTCTATGTCGTTTGTCAAAAGAATTTCGTCTATCAGGCTCTTGGTTGTGAATTGTTTCAAAGCTATCGGCGGAGGAGAATTTGACAGTTGTGCAACCTCTTTATCCAGACGCTCAATATCAATTATGAGTTTGTACAGTTCGGGAATCTGACATATGAAAGCCTGATTATCTCCTATCGTAACCGGAAGACGAACAGTATCTTCGTCATTAAAGCGGCGTTCATACTCCTGATTATACTCCTTAGCTCCCATATGAAATAATGCTTTTAAAGTTTTTCTTGACATATAATTCACCACCATTTCAGGAAACGCAAATTGGTCGTACTTTGACTTAGATATATGCAAATGCAACATAGTGAAACGCACATTTTGCAATTTTTGCGTTTTGTATCATTATTATATCACGCCAAAACGCAAAAGTCAATATATTTTGCGTTTTGCTCAGACAGGTAATCTCTGTGCGAGACTTGTTATAACGGAAATAAACATTAATTCAGTATCCCCTGTCAATGTCATCAGTGATGTGTCGCCTTCCCTTATACGCATGGTCCGTCTTATCTCTTTTGGTATCACTACTCTGCCAAGGTCGTCAATCCTGCGGACAATTCCTGTTGCTTTCATATATCTGATTCCTTTCATTTCAATTTTGTATTTTTATGATTTGCGAAACGAAGCGAATTATACACTTTCTTGAAAACAAAGTTAATTGTACAGATTTTTGGACTTTTAATCATCATTCGCTTTAACTGACATCTCTGCACGGACATAATAAATATCACACCGGCAAAGCCGGTGGTTTTATAACAGCCCTAAAAGGGCTCTTCACCAGCTGCCCCTTAAGGGGCGCGTAATACGCTAAAGCTACCTACCGCATTACCGGGTTTCCTACTTCAGTGCATCTTTAAACGGATCCATATACTCCTTAAAGGATATCTGGTCGCACATCATATCTTCTTTTTCTTGGTCTCGGATATATTTTGCTATTCCGTTCTTGTTTCCACCAACAGTGCTAACATAATATCCCCTGCACCAAAAATGCCTGTTTCCATACTTGTATTTTAAGTTAGAATACCTTTCAAATATTATCATTGTGCTTTTCCCTTTTAGGTATCCCATAAAATCACTTACTCTTTGGTTTGGCGGTATCTCCACCAGCATATGTATATGATCTGGCATTGCGTTAGCTTCTATTATACTTACATGTCTTCTTTCACATAGTTCTCTAAGGATAGCTCCTATATCTCTTTTCAGCTTTCCATAGATTGCTTTTCGCCTATATTTAGGTGCAAATACTATGTGATATTGACATTTCCAGCTTGTATGTGCTAAACTATACGTATCATTAGATTTGTTTTCCATTCTGGTGATCCCTCCTTGATTCTTTGTAATACGGTTGGTAGCCTATTACCATTGTATATCAAGGAGGCGTTTTTGTCTATTGTGCGTTACTGATTATGCTCTTACTAAAGTTTTATCCATTCCACCTGCATAGCAGGTGGTTTTTTTATTGGTATAAAAA
>CAMZIK010000048.1 GCA_947307175.1 uncultured Clostridia bacterium | reverse complement strand
CCGTCCGCTGTGATTGTTTCGGGGGAACGACCCCGAAACTTTAACTCGCAAACTAGAAACCACGCCCAATATCCCTCCCTCTCGCTGTTCGCAGATTTATCAGCCGTTGCGAGAAACGCTCAAAAAGAGCCCTCTCCCTGTGGGGTGGTATCCTTTCCCGACCTTGCGGCACATAATCGCACACAGGGCATTGTGGTGCGACTGGTGCGAGCTACGGCTTGGGTTTCTCTCTCGTTTTTTTCATTGCCTTTTCCTGCTCGGCTTTGGCATCTATAAAATCCTTGACAGCCTGCGGAACTATCTTTGAGTAGAGCTGCTCAACATATTTTTGCATCTCTGCTTCCAGTGTTGAGTTCTTACGCTGTAAATGAAGCTCTACAGCCGAGAGTTCATCTGCTGTCAGATTGATGTTCAAAACCTTTTTCACTTTATCTACCTCCTTGTATTTCGCTCGGATATTTCACTCCGTCATAGGTTATCCACTTGGTCCAGTGACCTACCGATACCGACTCCTTTATGACACAACCTTTATCCTTTGATGCGTAGACCACTTTGTCATTGCCGACATAGATACCAAACTGTTCTCCGTCATACAGACCTATGCCCTTGACCTCAGGCTTGGCTGATGCATCACCCTTTATCGTGTAGCCAACGACTGATCGCTCACCAAACTTTTTATTGTCGGGTTCGTATCGCAGGTAGCCCTCTATCAGTCCCGACTCATCAGCACAGCGCACCAGTTCCTCTTTGATCTTCTCTCCGTAGCAGTCCTTACGATACTTCCAGCCTGAGACGAAGGCGTTGTCCGCCCAGGCAGCAAGGTCAGCTGCGTTTTTTGTAGCCTCATCGCTGAATAAATACTCATTGATATGAGCATTCATTGTAAGAGTATAGACATGCATAAACTCCTCATAGTCGATGTTCAGACCAAAGTTCTGGTTCAGGCTGTCTATCAACGATCGGTCATCTGTTGTGTACTTGAACAGATTACAGTAAGCATCGGCATCCAAGTCTGTCAGCTTTTCAGCCTCAGTCATGTAGATAAGCTGTGCCTTAACTGTCTGTTCCTTGATGCCGAGTTCAGCCATCTTGTTTTCAATTGCCAGCCCATCTCTCTCCATTCTTTCAACCAGTTCACGGTTAGAGTCTGACATGTGAGCCTTGATGTTTGACTCGGTAAGCTGTGCTTTATTGATAGATGGCTTGGCAGAATCACCGCTGATATTTCCCAGCGACTTCATCACGACCACAGGCAAGACGAGAAGGAATATGAGACCAAAGGCTATGGACAGTACCAGTATTCCGAGTTTCTTGCCGAGCTTTTTCTTGTCAACGAACGCTGCAAGTATCTTAGCTATCTTGGCTGCCATAGCTATCTGCCTCCTGCATTACCGAACAGTGCTGCCTTATGTTTAGGCGCTCTGACCTGCAGCAGATACCTCTCATTGCCGCATTTGTAGAAGCACAAACCTTGTTCTGGATACTTTATGAGCTCGAACTCTGACGGCTCAAGCTGCAGTGCCTCGATGAATGAAGCCTCAGATATACTGCCGGGATTGAACAGAAAATGGTGAGTCGGTATACTGAACATCGGCTTGGTGAACTCCTTTATCTCAGGCAGCAAAAAGTCCTCGATGTTCTGGCTTGCCAGAATGAACGAGGACTCTTTTTTACGGACACGCTTCATGCCGTTGCGTATATATTCTATTGCTGTGAGATTAGTCAGGAACAGATACAGCTCGTCGATGGCTGCAACTGTGTTTCCTTTGCCCAGCAGCTGCTCTGACATATACGAAAGAATGTTGAAAAGCAGCGTATCTTTGAGATGTTTGTTGGTATCCATAAGACCTTTGACTCCGAAACAGATAAACTCGGAATCCTTGATATTTGTGTGTCCGTTGAAGTATTTTGCCTCTGCTCCCTTGCACATTGAGTACAGACCTAAACACACATTTTGGAGTATTTCCTCTGTGTAAAGATGTTTCTTCTGATCGTCAAATGCCATGAATTCTTTTTCAACGAGATCGTAGAGGTCTGACATCATAGGATAGTCCTCATCTATGAGGCTGTCAAGGTCGGTCGAGTCGTCTATGCCGTAGCGTGAGTAGAGTTTAATTAACATGATCTCTATGGTGTCGATCTCAGCATCGGAGAAGTCTTTGTATGAGCGAAAGAAGTCTTTGAGGTATGAGATGTGCTGGCTCAGCTTGGACACCTTACGGAAAGTCTCCGGCATATCATCACCACCTCTTCCTCCGACTGACCATGACTTTGGTTCGAGTGGATTTATCATAAACTCGCCCGACATCATATCAATGTATGTGCCGCCGAGGTTGTTGCAAAGTTCCTCGTATTCATGCTCGGGGTCCAGACATATGATGCTCTTTCCTGACTCACGCAAATTGCACAGCAGCAGTTTTAACAGATAGCTCTTGCCCTGACCGGAGTTGCCGAGAATTAGGACATTTGAGTTGGTCTTGTCAGCTGTGCGTTTGTCAAAGTCCACAAGAATATTCGTACCGTACTTGTCTCTGCCAAGGTAGAAACCGTGTTCATCGGTCTTGCCCGAGTAGTTGAGTGGGTACAGATTTGCCACCGAGCTTGCGGGCAGCACTCGCTCATACTGCGTACCAAAACAGTTTGAGCCCGATGGCAGAGAGGACAAAAAGCCTTCTTTCTGACGAAGCAGCAGCCTGTCTACAGATATCTTCGCCCGTGTAAGCTCCATCTGGATATCCGACTGCAGTTCTTTGAGTTTGTCGTGAGTTGCTGCACGAAACTCGATAAACACAGCACAGTGCAGCAGAGGTTCTTTGTTGCGGCGAAGTTCGGAGATAAGCTCGACCACATCGTTGATGTTGTCTTGTGCCTTGATGCTTTCGTTTACATCGTTCACAGTCGTCATCATGTGGTTCTTCCTCATTGCTTGCTGAACGATCTTGCGCTGTTCCGTGCTGTCCACCAGCCTGTTGAAGATATGGAGCTCTACACCATTGCGGTCTGCAAGGTGACCGAGAATAGACAGCTCGTCCGTGTTTGGTGGGTACTCGGTTATTGCCCAGCAGCTTTTGTAGAAGTTGCCGCAGATGTAGTAGTCGGGGTAGAACTTGATGATGCCTGGCACAGTCATATCAAAGTAGGTTTTCGCTTCAATAGCGCTTTGCTGTTCTTCTGTCATCATCTTTTTCTTATTCATTCTTTCACCTCCATTTTGATTTCATTTTCGCCCTCTACATCGGGTATCTCATCGCCTGTAAGCGAGGAGCCAAAGTACAGGGCGAGCATTCTTTTGATCTCAGGTTTAGTCATTCGCCTTGCCGTAAAGCCGTGTTCGGACAGCGTTTTCTCTACACGATTAAGTGTATTAAATATCTGCTCCGGCTTCTCTTTCTTGAAGCTCAGTGCGAACATAAACTGCCGAGCCGATGACATTTCAAGCTGAATCTCGTCAAGATGCTCGATATCAGCCATAAGCAGTTTACGAACAGCCTCGTTCTGCTCGGATTCAAGTCTCTTGAACATATATGCCTTGTTGCTGTCGAATCGTTCGGCGCTGTCGATAGCGATTATCTGCAGATCGGGTATTACAGACAGAACCATCATCAATGAGTGGACTTTGATCTCGACATTCGCTTTAGACATGACCGAGATGTTCGTCGGTTCAACTGCAAACAGAACAACCTCGCTTTTGTCGGTCTTTACGCCGTAACGAGTAAAGCGTTCAAAGCCTAAAAGACTCTGAACGCCGTTTTTTCTTTTTGCCATTATATTTCTCCTTTCTGCTGCCAGCGGTACTCCTGTTGTGATGTGCAGAAAAATCGGAAGGCAGTTAGTATAAAGTCAAGTATTGAGTTTTCGTCAGGTCGGAAGCTGACAAAACCGTAGCACAGTGTGGCTGCGGCAGGCAGTATATTCATCAAATAGACAAGCGACACCACCGATAACACCACGCCCGTGCAGAGTATAATGAAGTCCCGAACACTCCAGAACCAAAGCTTTACATTTGCTCGCAGGTTTTCGGGATAGATGTATGTTTTCAAATTGCACCTCCAAAATAAAAACAGCCGGGTTTGATCCCGACTGCTTTCTGTTGATATCATCATTCTGTTATTCTGTTTAGTATTGATGGGTAATCCATCTTTCCGTTGAGTATACGATATATGATAACTTTCTTATCGTCATCAAAAATACGGTAGAACATCAGATAGTCCTCAATGACCGCCATTTTGTATCCGATCCGGGCAAGTGCCTCATCGGGAACGGTAACAGCCATGCGAGGAAAAGTTCCTAGCCTTTCAGCTGCTTGCTTTATTTTGTCTTTGATTCGTATTGCTCCGTTCCTGCTGCCCATCATCAGAAAAGATGATATTATCTCATTCATATCCTGCACGGCTATAGGAAGATACTCAACCCGGTAATTCTCATTCAGCGCCATTTATGAGATCCTCCATCATTTTATCCGCTTCATCCAATGAATAGGTCTTTGCACCGCTGAGTCTCTGTGCTTCGGCTTCAAGCAGCTTCTCACGAAGATTCAGCATTTCTTCACGGTAGGAATACGCTTCCATACTCATCACAACAAGGTCGCCCTCGCCGTTTTTTGTAAGGAAAACGGGCTGTTTGTTCTGCTTGCAGTATGAAGAGATATCGTTATACTCGTTTCGTAAACATGTTGACGGCTTTATAAGCATACATGCCCACCTCCTTGATTTATTCTATACATATTATATCATTATTATATCGCTTTGTCAATGCTTTATTTAACCTTTCCAAGCAGCTTACTTCCCATACTCAGCGTATGGCTCACACTCATCATACTGATTCGTACTGATGTGTCAAGTCCGAACATCTGAGCTACCTTTGGGACTTCTGTTGATGACAGGCACAAGCCCATTGCCATCAGCGGATGCTGCGAATATGTCAGCAGACCAAGGTAAAGAATTGTTGTCTGCAAAAACGCTGTGATGCAAGTAGCGATGACCTGCTTGCACCAGCTTTGAAAGCCATCGGTGTAGCCTCTCGGGATCGAGAACATATACAGCGAACCAACTGCTATCTGGCACAGAAGAGCACCGCCTCGCTTTATATTTGCAAATATGACCTTGACAGTCGAATAGCCAAGCAAGACAATAAAGAACAGCGAGTACAGTGAAACATCTGTAACAAGCTTACCAAGCACCGCCATTGCCGATTGAGAAACCGTCTTGACTGTGTTATTCAGGAATATGCCTATCAGGTCCACTGCAAACGAGCCTTGCAGGTTTACACATAGTGAGTACAGCTGCTGCGGCAGTATCGCAAACAGACTGACCGCCATAAAGCCCTTGATTATGTCTATCGATGTCCTCTTGATGTTGGCACTGCCGTTTTCGTATGCAACTGCACAGTCGAACACAGCTACCACCACACCGCAGGCAAACAGCATCCAGCCGAAGTTGTAAAACAGCTTGACGAATGCCTGCACCCAGCTTAATTCAAACACATCGGTCGCCGAGTTGTTTATAGCCTGAAATATCTTTGCCACGGCAGTATAGATCGTCTCAAACAGCCATTTAAACATTGCGTCCCAGATTGCACTGCCAACACCGCCTATAACAGCACCCAAGGTGTGATCCCATACCCATCCGATGCCGTCACATATCCAGTCAAAAACATCTCCCAGCCAACTAAACATCCTTTTCCACCTCCAATCTAATGAGACTTGATGTCCAGCCGCCTGTTTTTCTTCTGCGTGGGATTCGCTTTATGAGTCCCGCTTTTTCAAGGTCGTTGAACGCCCTGAATATCGTTCTTCTTGACAGCCCAAGGTCTTTGGATATCGTGATCGTAGACGGCCAGCATTCTCTTTTCTTGTTTGCCATGTCGCACAGATAAACATATACAGTCACGGCTCTGTGCGGCAAGTCCAGATCGTAGATCCTCCGTGATAGTATCAATTTCCTCCCTCCTTTATCTGTTTGTCCTTATGTTTGTTTTTCTCTTTTCGTCATTGTTTGGTTCTATCTCATCGATCTCCTCATCTTCCTCGTCAGGATGCTCTATGACCATAGGTCCGGCTTTGGGGACTTTAACGACTTGAGGGTGTTTGGCAATTATCGCAGCGGTGAGCTTTTCTCTGCTTGAATACTCAGGCTGCCTTGCACCTCGATCTTCGTGGATAAATGGCTCACCAAAGATAATACCCCATTCGAAGTACAGCTTTAGATGCACTCTCATGGGGTATGTTCCTGTTTTCATTACGATAAAGTCGCCTTTTGGCATTGATTTAAGCTCGTCCACAGTCATCAGCGGTCTGCCCATCATCTGTATCGATTGCGACCGATCCTTGCCGATAGACACAGAACCGGACTGCACTGTCTGCTCACCGAGTGACTTGGAAAGCACCTCTGCCGACTGGCTGTTTGGTGCAAATCCGCCGAACACTGTGAGCTGTGTATTGTCTGTGATGATCTCCATGCCTTCTTTTCCGTATTTCTGTTCAAGCTGTGCAAATGACTGAATTATAGCCACAATGGATATTCGTCTGCTTCGTCCTGCCGAGAACATTGCCTCTGCTCCCTCGATCTTTGGAAAAGTACCAAACTCATCACAGTAGAACATCACTCGGTTTGGTAATGCACCGCCACATTCATCGGCAATGGTGAGTATCTCTCTGTACAGCTGTTGTATGAGCAGACTGACCATAAAGTACTTTGACTGATCTTCCTCGGGCAGTATCATGAATATCGCAGATTTGCGCATGCAGAAGCTCTCTGCATCTATTGCCGTGCCAAAACACAGTATCTGTTCCATTTCGGAGTCAAGGAAGCTGTTGAGCCTTGAAAGTGCTGTTGACATTACAGACATCATCGCCTGGTCCGATGAATACAAAGCTGCACCTGCAAGCCACTTTGCTTTGTGTTCGCTTGGCATATTCTCGAGCAGTGTATGAAAGTACATCTTTTCCTTTGGCTTCGGTCTGGCGACCAGTTCCTGAATCAATTTAAACACCGACACGATATGCCTTTCTTCCTTTTTGCCGAACTCTGCAAGCAGCAAGATAACAGATGCCAGCAATCCTTCGGCGGCATCGTAGAAGAATGCGTTTTGTCCGTATGCCGAACTGTCCGCACCGCCTATGTTTATGACTGTCTTGGCTATTATCTTCGCATACTTCTCGGCTTTGGCTTTTGATGCTATGTCTTTAGGGTTCTGAAGCCACATATCTGTGTACTTGTTGACCAGGTGCAGGATATTGTTTTCATCTGATCTCGTTGGGTTACGCAGATCAAGAACAGACACATCGTATCCGTAGCACTTGCTGGCGATACGGGCATAATTTCTGGCAATGTCGCCTTTGGTATCAGTCGACAGAAAGCTCATGCCCGATGCACAGGCGAACTCTATGTTCGGATACAAAAAGTATGCCGTTTTACCGACACCTGCAGCACCTATCATCAGCGTGTGGACATCGCCGGTGTCAATAACAGCGGTTGTGTTCTTCTTTCCACGGCAGGCTACGATCGTTCCCTGTATCTGCGGAAGGTTCTTTCCCTCTCTCCAAGCCTGAGGCTCGAACGGCAAAAAGATAAAAGACCGGTTGATCTCAGACGGGGATGCCCAACGAGCAGTTCCGTGCTGTCCGTCACCGACCTTCTTAGCTTTGATCCTGTTTATTCCCCGGTTATCAAGCAGATTAACTATGACTACAAAGACTATAACTGCAACAGCTAAAAGCCCTATAGCAAGCATATTTCCCTGCAAGTTCTTACCTCCTCTCTTTAATTAGTATATATATTAACTCTTTCTTTTGCTGATAGATAGATATATATCATTTGGGTACTTCATGTTATGCCACCATGACGCAAGGGCTATGACAATACGAGCGCATATGAACCGTGCTTCGCACGCTCGGCTTGTCCGCCTTTTACAAGACTGAAAAGACGGACACTTTTGCGTGACGGCGGGTCAAAGTATGATATCACCCGTAGCTCATATCGAATTCTGCGTAGTCCTCATCGAGTTCTTCCTCTGTCTGCTCCTGCACAGGCTGCATCAGTTCCATTTCAGTCGATACACGCATTGCCTGATCTGCAAGGTCATACAGCTTTTTCGCAGTCTCGATCGACTGCTCGTCTGTCCTGCCCGGTCTTTGAACATCAGCTATCGCAACTTTGAACCGATGGGACAGCTCATGGAGCTTTGTCGCCAGCTTGCCTTTATCGGAGTACCCTCTGTACGACTTTATGAGCTTGTTCTGCAGCGCCACAAAGCCGTTTTTCTCGTCCTTTATACGCATAAAATATGCCGAGCCTGCAAGTGCATACTCGGCAAGATAGCGGTATTGTGCATTCTTATATGCGTTTTTCAACTGTGAGGTCAGCTTATCGGTACGGCAATTCAGGTATGTCAGCTGCCGAACCTTATCGAAATATACCTTTTTTCGTCTGCTGGGCGTACCCGACAGAGCCTGCTGACCGTTGAGTGCTTTTAAATCCTCGTTCCAGTCCTTGTGACAGGGTGAAAGAACAGACACCCTGTCGTACCCAGCAGCATGCAGTATATCCCGCAGCCGTTCTGCACCGTCACGCCCACCCTCATCGTTGTCCGTACACAGTACGATCTGACGAAGGTTATCGTGGTTCTTTAACGCCTGCATAAGCGGATGCTCATAAACGCCGTTGATAGCGATGTATGAGTGCTGTTGCCACTCGTGCGGATACAGCGTGATAAACGACAGCATGTCGATAGGAGCCTCAAACACGAACAGCTTGTCCGACTCGCCAAAGTGGGCGAAGCTGTACTTGGTATCCGAGCCTTCGACTGTGTTCTTGAAACTCTTTCCGAATGTGCTTGTTGATCTGCGTGATGCCTGTCTTGGTTCGCCTTGCTCATCAAGACCAACGAACACAGCGTTGTGATGCTCAGAATCCTCATAGAGAGTGTGTGCGTGAGCAAAGTGTGATACTACCTGACCTGCGATAAAACGCTGCTTGGTCAGGTATGCAAACACTCTGAACATTGTTTTGTTTTCGGGTGGCAAGCTGAACTCTGCTTTTTCTTTTTCTGATATATCATCTGCCGGTTTGTGTGCCAGCTGCTCACAGTCTTTTCCGAGCAGAGTCTGAACAGCCTGTGGAAACGGAAGACCATAAAACTGCTGCATGAATTTGATCGCACCGCCGCCGACCTGATTTTTATGGTCAAACCAACTGCTGCCGTGTATCATGATGCTATCGTGCTTTCCATAGCTGTCCGAGTATATGAGCTTATGTTCCTTTCCGCACCTTTCGAGCTTTTCACCTTTGAGCCGCAAAAACTCCACCAGATCAACAGTATTAGCTCGTATGAGCTGGTCGTTTGTAAATGGGATATATGCCATACAATTCCCCCTTACATAGACTGTGACATATCATGGGTAACCCTGTCCTCGACCTCAGACAGCTTTGCATCGTTGAATCTGTCAAGGTCACCCACAAGGTATCCTGTGATGCGGCGTATCCTCTGGAACGGAACAGCATCGTAATAGCAGGTCAGGTCAACAAACTCGCCGTTGACCTGTATCTTCATAGAGGTTATCCTCATATCAGGATGCTTTTTTCTTGCATACTCTGCATATGTGTCCTGTTCCTTTTTGCTTATCTTTCCACCTTCAACTTCTATTCGCATATTCTTCTTTACCTCCTAAATCTTCAGCTTGCTCCTGAAGCTGTCAAGCAGCTGGCAGAAGTTTTGTCGTTCTGAAATATCTGTCGACACAAAGTGACCGGTGACCACAGTCAGCTTGTTATCAGCAATAACAGCATAACACTCTACATAACCGAACTGAGTTGCAGTACCATCTGTCTTTTGAGCAGAAGCGTACTGCTGATACTTGCCCTTTGCAACGACCGTGCTGGTCATCTTATAGTTACTGCTGAAGTCCTTCCTCTTGATCCCTTTTACGCTGTTGATAGTCTTGTCAAAGTAATGATCTCCCATTGTGGAGAGCAGATACTCGACCTCATAGTCAAGACCGCTTTTTGCGAGGTCTATCCTCATGACCTCGATGTTTCCGCTGCCGCTTTTGCCTTTGACAGTTATGATCTGCTGACCCGACTTGGATTCTTCCTTATGGTCAAATGGTGATGTCTTTACCACCTCTGCAACGATCTTGCTCACATTCGAAAAGGAAATCTTGGACGAGTAGAACTCGGCAAGGAATGTATCCATCGCCACTTTCTTGAGTTCAGTCTCACTTTTAGTTGTAGTGGTCACGGTCTCTGATGTCATCACGGGCATGGTTAAGGAACCTTGATCCGTAGGCATTGTGGGTATCGTCAGTTCTGTGGTTGTTGTGGTTTCCGTTGGTGTTTGCTCGCCTCCAATGTATCCGCACGATGACATCGAGACGATAAGTATTGCGGCGATCGCCGCAAGTATTGTCTTTCTCATCTTTTCCTCCTTGAATAAAAATCGGACAAGCCTGCACAGGCAGGCTTATCCGCTAACTTGGCAGCATCGTCCACACATACAGCGGCGCTGTCAGCGTGAACAGTAGACAGCCAAAGATTATCGCTATCGGTGTCCATTCCAGCTGTCCGTGTTTGCGGTAATCCATATATGCAAGACCAATTTTCACGAACAGAAGTACCGCAAGGATAAGGTCTATGCATGGGAATACCACTTTGTTTACGACATTTTTGATCTGAGCTTTTGCCGTAGACCAGGTACTTGTTACCGCACCTGCCACATCTGCATATGCCGTAATTGTCATGAACATAGTGGACATCACAACTGCTGCTGCCGAAGCTATCAGTTTCTTTGTCTTTCTCATTGTTACTTCCTCCTTTCAAATAGATAACAGGCGCCAGTTGAAATCACGACCAACGCCTGTATCTAAAATAAACAGTATTGCTGTAATGAGCAGCAAACTTCCAAGGACTATGAGAAGTACCTTAGTCAGATTTTTCATTCTTTTCATCCTTCTTCTTTGCAATTATCATTGCAGCTACGCACATTACTACCGTTCCTAGCATAATGCCAACAGGAAGACTGTTGCCCTCGTATCCGGTCTGCGGAGGTGTGGAAGGCGGTGTCTCAGGCGGTGTATCCGGAGGTGTAGTAGGCTTGAGCTTATCCTTCATAACTACCTGTGTCACCTTGCCGTTCTCATCAACTGTAAAGGATATATCCGTTGCCTTCTCATATCCGTTCGGTGCAAGTATCTCACGAAGAGTGTACTTTTTGCCTGCGGTCAGCTTGGCTTCGATGTAGTGAGGTTTATTCGTGGAAGTCCATTCCTCAACTACCTTGCCGTTTTCATCAAGTACCTGAAGCTTTGCACCCGGCAGTTCCTTGCCTGAGGTCATATCCTGCTTTGAGATCTTTACCTTTGTGGTATCGTCAACCATAACGATGGTCGGAACGCCCTTATCGTCAGTCGCCAGAGCCTTTACATCCTTGACTGTCACCTTATTGTATCTGTCTATCTCAAACTCGATATCTGTTGCAATGACATATCCATCAGGGCTTGCAACCTCTTTGAGAGTATACTTGCCTGCCTTGAGACACTTAACAACGTGAACAGTACCGTCTGATATCCATTCATCAATGACATTTCCGTCCTTGTCGATAAGCTGCATCTTGGCTCCCTTGAGCTCCTTGCCGTAAACGTCTTTCTTTGAGATGTTGAGTGTGATCTCTTCGTTGACAGCCTTGATCTTGATGATCTGCTTGTCCTTGCTGATGTTTACCTCATACCTCTTATCGCTTAACACATAACCGTCAGGCGAAACAAGCTCTGTAACGATATATTTGCCGTAAGGTATCTTCTCAAAGCCGAACTTGCCGTCCTTATCGGACACAGCAGTCATAATGGCATTTGCCTCTGTGAACTCCTTGCAGTCAGCCTTGAACAGACCGAATACTGCATTCTCAAGCGGCTTGTCGTGTTCATCGACCTTGATTTCCTCGACAGAACCTCTCTTGAGCTTGTTCTTCATTTTTCCGCAGTCTATCTCAACAGTCGGGATATTCTGACCTGCGTACTCAAATGTAACGAGGTACTTTTCACCGTTAAGCACATACTTTTCATCTGTTGCGATCTCCTGAATATAATACTTGCCAAAAGGTATCTTCTGGTCAAATACTGCTGTCATGTTCTCGCCGACATTTGCAACGGCAATAAGTCCGTCCTTGGGGATATACGAACCGTCAGCTGCTGTGATCTTCTCAGCTGCGAACAGTCCGAACTGAACATACCCGGCATCCTTAGAAGAGCCGACATTGAACTTGCTGTCACGCTCCATAGCCTTAGTAATCGATACCTTTACTCGCTGATAGTCATTTGAGAACTTTGCGGAAGGTGCAGTATTCACTGCGACATCCTGACCTGCATACTCTATCTCTACTGTCTTAGGCTTTGATGTGATCACATAGCCAAAAGGTGCTTTGACCTCTGTAACGGTGTACTTGCCAAGGTAGAGTTCCTTTGTTCTTGCTTCGCCCTTGCTGTTTGTTTTTATCTTATCAACAACATCACCCTTGCTGAATCTGAGGGTACCGTCCTTGGTCACGATATCCTCGGCAGCCTTTATCTCAAACTCTGCTCCTGCAAGGTTCTTGCGTGCAAACTGTGGGGTGTATGCAGTGAAGCCGCTTTCGTGTATGTTTCCTTTTTCGTCCATGAGTATTGCTGTTGCCATGCCATAAACAGTTGTAAACATATCACCTGACTTGTAAACGGAGATTACACCCTTCTGTGTGGTATTGTCAAAGTCTATGGTAAGTGTGGAGTATTCTGCATTGTTGCCTTTGAATGAGAATTCAAAGGTCTTTGACTGCTTATTCAGTACATAGCCCGGTACTGCCTTTATCTCGGTAAGTGTATACTTGCCGCCGACATACATAACTGCATCTTTGCTTGAAGCCTTGCCATTGTAGTCTGATACCATATGGCAGATAACATCGCCCTTTGAGTGGACCTTGTGCTTTCCAAAATACAGATCCTCAGCGGCTCTTACTTCAAACTCCGCACCTGCAAGTGGTTTCTTTGTCTCATTGTCTGTCTTGTATACAAAGAGCTTGCCGTGCTGATGCTCATTAGGAACAACAACGCTGTGAGGAACAGTAAGGCTGTTGGTTTCGCCTGCCTTAGCCGTGAACTTGGTCACATTGTTCTTTGGGATCACATAAGGCTCGGGAACATAGATCTCCCTGAGTGCATACTCATGACCGGGGTAAACAGGTATCTTCATCTCATATCCGTGAGAATCGGTTTCAGCATACTCCATATATGAGGTAGACGCCTTGCCGTCCTTGTCAGTTTCAAGTGTGCCAAGCACCTTGCCTGCGGTCTGGACAGTCTTGCCGTTGAATACGACATCCTTGGTCGGATAAATCTCAAACTTTGCACCCTTGATAGTGTTGTGGAACTCATCCACCTTGTGAACTGTGAGGTCGACAGTCTGGAGAGTATTCGGAACATCGCAGGTATATGTGATAACAGGGTTGGTCTCGTCCTTGATGTCAGCCACCGTTGTTTCGATCCTTATCTTTCTGACTGCATTACCGTCATCGTCAAGCAGGATATAGCTTGAGTTTTTCTTTTCGGTAAGCTCGTATACATTCTCGAATCTGTAACCGTTGAGTTTGCCAAGCGGCAGATGCTCGATAACTGCATGACCGTTCTTATCGGTTTTCATAGTTCCTACCGACTTGCCGTTGAGGGATACATCAAACTCGATACCTTCGACACTGATGTTGTTTATGACATCATACTTGTCAAGCTCTATCCTGAGTTCAAATTCCTTCTCAATAGTTGTGATCTTTTCCTCGGGAAGATTTGCATTTGAAAATGTGTCGGTGTCGTTCACTACGGTATTTGCTTTGTTTACCTTGTAGTAAGCCTTATCGAGCACATAGCCCTGAGGAGCCGATATTTCGTGAACATAGTAATCGGTATTAGGTACAAGGTCATACTCAAACTTTATTTCGCCATTCTGATCGGTGATGCCTGTCTTGAGGAGTGTTTTTGATGCATTATACAGTCCGTACTTTGCACCCTTGATAACTTCACCCTTGCCGTTTTTCTTTATGAGTCTGAGACCATAGGTCGTCAGCTGATTGATGATTGTAGCGTCCTCGTGCATCTTATTGCCTCCAAGGCTTGTCGAACTGATAGGGTAGTATCCGTTAGCGGAAACGACATACTTTCTTGATGCATCAGATACAGATATATCCTTACCCGTGTCATTCTTTACAAGACCGTAGAGGTTACGCTTATCACTTACAGAGCCTATTGATTTAAGACTGACAGCCTTTGAGGTATCAAGCGACTGTGAATAGCCGTAGCCCTTTGCACCGTTAATCTCGATGAAGAACACTTTTTTGACGGTCTTATCTGCATTCAGCGGCAGAAGATTGAGGTAGATCTCACCGAAGTGAGCACAAGTCTCTGTGCCGTTGTAGTTGCTGCCTGCACTAAACACATAAGCCTTTGACATATCCGCAGTAGTTCTTGAATTGTCGAATACAAGTTTGTGATCGCTGTTGAGCTTTGTCGGAACATAGTACATTCCGTCGCCCTCTATATAGGTCACATCATTGAAATCGTCAAGATCCTTAAGGTCGCCGTCAAAAGCAATTTTTGCTGACATATATGCATTTGAAAGGTATCTGACGGTGTTTCCGTCCCAATAACCTACGATGAACTTTGTCGACTTGTAGATGCCAGAGAGCTTTGATATATCGCTTTCCTTATCAGACGAAAGTGCCTTACCGTCACCGTTGAGAACAGTCTTGTCAAGTTCTGCATCACCAAACTGTGCATCAAAGCCTCGCTCGGTGTTGTTCATCTTAACTGTCTTTGTTCCGGGATCCTGCGTCAGAGCACCGCTTGTAGGAGATGGAAGAGTCACACTCTTGCTCAGTTTCTCGTATCTTTCGCCATCCGGAACGGAATACTCTGTAACCGTGTATGTTCTTCCGCTTGATGCCGATGTCGGCAGATCATAAACGCCAAAATATCCGTTGGTATTGGATTTCTTAAGTGTTATGAACTTGGTCGCATCAGCGATAGTGCCAACATACTTTGTAAAGTTGTAAGCTGTTCCGTCAGAGTTCTTCGCTGCCTGAACATAGTATGTCTTTCCGCCTATATTAGTTGAAATGACAAATGAGGTCTTGTCGAGCATACTGCTGAGTGTCTGTGCAGTAAGAGCTCTGTTATGGCTGTCAGTGTATGTCTTTTCAACGATCAGATTTGGCTCGTTGTACGCCGCCATACCTATATATCCTGCTACAGGGTCCAGCTTGGTAGAGAGCAGACATGTCTGGTAGTAGTTACTTGCAAAGAGTGTCTCAAACTGCGTGATACCGCTTTTGATCTGCATCTGAATCGGTGAGGTCGTATAGATCTGGGCAGAAGATGTCGAAGTGAACGGTCTGTTCAGCGACCACAGTGTAAATACGGTATTGGTTCCGTTTGTGGTCTTTTCAACGCCGTAGTCCTTACCGTATGTGCCTGTGAATCTTGCCTTTGCCATCTCCACAAGCTTTGCCTCGGTCGTGCTGAAGTTATGTGTAAGACTATTTGCATTCAGATATACATTTGGGATTGTACAGCTGCCCTGATACCTCATCTTGTTGGTATCGTACTTTATGAGGATCGTGGGATGGTTGATAGCCTCTGAAGGAGTTGGCTTCATAACAGCTGATGGCATATTGTAGTGTCCATTTACACTTGCGACTATCTCGTTGTATGCCTTTTCTACCCCTGCCTTGGTGCAGTAACAGTTAGCAGGATAGGTGAAGTCATTCCACAGTACATCCGTGCATTTTGAAAATGTTGACGGTGTATGACCTCTGTATCCGAGGATCATTTCCCAGATAAGGATCTGCGTTGCTGCATAGTAGTCGCCGGTCTTATGGGAGCCGTAGCCGTAATACTCGACAAGTCCCATATATTTCGAATAGTAGCCGCCGGTTCCGCCGAGTGATTTCCAATACGCATAGGTATCGGCATTGTTCTTATCGGTGAGATTGAAAGTATCGTACTTAGTAAAGCCGTACTGGGTATACCAGTTACCTGATTGAGTTCCGAGCATCTGCTTGGCTGGCTCAATGCAGAATGCATAGCCGTTTCCGCTTGAAGGGCTAAAGCGGCATATTTGTTCACCGTATCTCAGATACTGACCGCTGACGCCGCCTGAAACAGCGTTCTTTCTTGTGTACAGTGTCGGGTTGACCGAGCTGTTCCACTCGTACTTGATCGTAACACCGCTTACTGCTGCCGAAGCAGCTGTCGCAAGCGTTGTTACTCCGATCGCAGCTGCACAAGCCAGTGCAGCGCATCTTTTAAGAATATTTCTAATCTTGATCATTCTTTTCTCCTTTTCGTTTTTTGCAAACAAAAAAGCGAGCCTTTTGACTCGCTTGTTGTTTGATATATTGTTGTTGGTTATACTTCTTCAGTCAGAAACCATAGATATGTTCCATCAAATCCTACATTGTAGTAAAACTTGTTCGCATAGTTCAGCGAACCCCAGCTTTTGAACATTTCATATCTGCTATGCAGTCCATGATCTATGAGATGCAATGCATCATTGCGTGTTTGAGAAACAACATCATATATCTGTTTTTCTGATTTCGCATAGTTAATGATCGCTCTGCAGTCCATATCTACCGATGCATCAAAGTGTGCATTAGTAGTCCAATCTACCATGTCTTTCTTCCTGGTCATCTGTATTGGTTTTGGATATGTGATGTCAAAGCTGTCGTTTCCGAAGCTGACATGTATCTTAGTCTTGCCCTGGAACTTTGCCGCATAGCTTGCAATCTCTGATCTGATCATTTCCTGCTCGGCTGCAGTGAGGGTTTGGGCCTCGCACAGTTTTCTCCACACTTTCATTGAGCTTGACCATACCACATTGCTCTGCGGCTGTGGTTTCACAGCTGCTTTCGTAGTTGTTGTCGTGGTAGTAGTTGTTGTAACTGCAGGTTTAGGCTGCTGTCTTTGAACAGAACTTGCAGGTGCTTTGCTGGATCCTGTGGTCATCTGACTTGCTTTGGTTATGGTAGTAGTCGTAGACATTGTGCTGTCTGCTGTAGTAGGCTGAGAACCCAATGTTACCTTTGATGTGGTAGTCTCTGATTCTTTTTCTTTTGCCGATATGATAGTGTCTTTTGATGTGGTCACCTCGCTGCTGTCATCATACGCAGATGCGGCTGTAGTTGTAGTGCTATCCGCTTGAGATTCCGCTTTGCTGTCCGATGAATTAGCATTTGAACATGCAGTCAGCATAAAGGCAAGCAGCAGGATAGTTATCTTTTTACTCATAAGATCACCCCCCATTTGTTTATCCCTACTGCCGTCAGTATACCACACTTTTCTGCGTATTTCCATAGTTTTCGGCAAAAATCTACTTTTTCACCAGTTTACACAAGTCTTTTTCCTGCACATCACATAGAAGGTTCATCAAAGATGTCCTCAAAGTTATCTTCAAAGCCCGGTTTTCCGAAGTCTGGCTCAGGCGGAAGCGGTGTCTCATCTGCCTGCTGAGCTTCTGACTGAGTCTGCTGTTGGATTGCAGCTTTGTACTTTGAAAGCACTTCTTTGGTAAGTGCTTCACGGGCTTCCTTTGTGGTCGGGTGGAACACATCAATATATTTCTTTTCCCCCTTGGTATTGATATATGAGTTGGACGGCATGCCGATGAACAGTCCATGTTCACCCTTGCAAGTCTTGATACCAGATACTTTAAAACCGCCCTCAAAGAATACATCGGCAGTTGCCTTTTTTTTGGATTCTCCTCCACCCATCTTTGTAATTTTTGCAGCAAATTTCATACATATCATTCTTTCTGTTTTACTCAAGAGTCTGTTCCTGAGTTTCTTCCTGTATTTCTTCTTGTGTTGGCACTGCGAGATCTGCTGTCATAACGACCGACTGAGGGAACATTTCGCTATACTTGCGTATCTGTTCATCAGTCAGTAAGCACGAATCGTATTCGCCATACTCGTTCATTTTGTTGCCTGCAATAAAGCAGATTCCGTGTACCAGAGTGTCACCGATGACTCGGTTTGGATGCGAACCGTTGAGCAGGAAATCATCATTGCAAAAGCAGATTGCATCATCTTTCGGCTCAAAGTATATGATGTCAAATGAACCTCCGACAATATGCTGCATAGCATAGATGTTATGCTTTATCTCCGCTTCATATGGCAGCCTGTCTTTCTCGAGAATAAGCACTTTCATCATATTTTCGTGGTCTGTCTGCGTGATGTCGAAATCATCGAGTTTCTTGAATCCAAACGAGTCAACAAAGTTAAAACCCTTGTCCTTGCCATCGCATATCTCGACTACATCGGATACCGACAGCGAATGACCGTGATAGCCGTATGGCAATTCGGTATTGCAGATCCTGAACACATCTTCAAGGTTTTCTGCATACACAGTTCCGCCGTAGACCTGACGATAGTCTGTATCCTTTACCCCGCCTCTCTTTACGGTCTCATCAAAGTTCATGAATGCCAGCGGACTTGCGTCCTTGAGCTGAAACACTCTTATCTTCATGCTCGGCTTTTCGAGCAATTCAAGTCTGTTTGCAGCCCATATCGGAAGCTGGGTTTTATCCGCAATTCCAATAAAGTCTGAACGGCTGAGCCGTGCTTTTTGACCATTTGCAAGAAAATGTCCGAACACTGCAGTACCAAGGCTGTTCGGATCACAGCCAAAGCCGTTTTCAGCGTAGAAATACTGTGCTTCCTTTTGTCTGAACTGCGGCTCCAGCACCTGCGGCTTAAGTATTAGCAGTTTGCCTTTATAGTTCTGCGGCTCGTTATGCTTTTCGCATTTATCTTTTGTTAAGCACATTGTTATCACCTCCTGTTACTTGTCATCTTCGTAGTCATCATAGTCCTTGCAGATAAGCAAAATAACTTCGTCATCGCTTTTGTCGATCACTATGGTAACAGGGTTATCATCGATATCATAAAGGCCTTCGAATGACACCCTTCCGTCTGTTTTCAGGTTCTGTGCAAGTAATATCTTATCGTTCATAATAGATTCCTCCTTCGGTAAAGTCGTCAAACAGATTGAGCTGTCTGACCATGTTTTGTCTTTCGTTTGTATCGTAGTTTGAGATAAAGACCTCGGGGTATACGCTGCCGCCCTCATACCTCTGTGCAAGGTTGTTTATGCGTGTTATGGCTTCTATGCGTATGCCCGGCTGATCCCAGATCTCTCTTATCTCAGGGCAGTCATTGTATGAAACAAGGAACTTGCCTTTGATAGCTACAAGTGAATCCCTGAGCCTGAGGTGATCCTGTCGAGTGAAGCCTACATCCTTGTAGTAGCTTTCGGTATTGAAATATGGCGGATCACAATAGAAAAAGCTCACAGGGCGGTCGTACTGCCTGATGAGCTTTTCAAAATCTTTGTTTTCGATCACCACTTTCTGCAGTCTCCTTGCGGCAAGATCTATCATCGGAAAGTCCGACCACAGGGAGTGCGGCTGGCTGCCGAAGCTGTCAAGACCGCTTGCGTAGCTGAATCTAACAAGCTGATAGAATTTTGCTGCACGGTCATAGTCTTTTAGCCTGTGAAACAGACCACGCTTGTGCAGCATAGCTACAATGTCAAAATCCTCACGG
>CAMZIK010000047.1 GCA_947307175.1 uncultured Clostridia bacterium | reverse complement strand
TTGCTTTTTCGGCATAGAGAGTCTACGACTCTCTATGCCGAAAAAGTAGTGAGAGTTTAGAAGAAAGACTGAAGAACAGCACTTTCAAGAGAGTATCCTCAGTTGCTCGGCAGATATACCGCTATAAGTTTTGACTATTTATTAAATTTGCACCCGAAGGGGTTTGGGGGCGATCGGAAAGCCCCCAAACAAGCGCCGTGCGCGCTAGCACAAATTCTGATTTACTGCATTACCGACTCGAAGAAGTCGAGGACATCGGCATAGACTTCCTGTTTATTCAGCTCATTGACAAGCTCATGGCGGCAGTCCTTATATATTTTCATCTCAACGTTGCAGTTGTTAAGATTGAGCTTATTGAACACTTTCAGCACGCCCTTTCCGTACTCTCCGACAGGGTCGCACGCACCTGAGATAAGATATGTCGGCAGGTCTTTCGGGTAGGTGGTATACCATTTATCATTGGAGACATACCACAGCAGCTTCGCAAGATTCTCAAATCCGTTGAGCGTGAATGTAAAGCCGCAGCGCTTATCGTTGCAGTATTTCGAGACGGTCGATGAATCTCTTGAAAGCCAGTCGAAATCAGAATTTCTCTGCTCGATCTTCTTGTTATAGTTTCCGAAGGCGAGCTTATTGAACAGTTCGCTTTTCTGCCTGTCGCCCTTTACGAACTTAGCTATATCGAGCATGGTGAGCATAACTTCCGTTCCGCCTGTTCCGCCGCTTGTTCCGCAGAAAACTGCGCCGTCGAGCAGTCTTGAGCACTTGGTAACGAACGCTCTTGCCAGAAAGCTTCCCATGCTGTGCCCAAAAACAAAATACGGCACTTCTGGGTAATTCCTCTTCATCATCTTTGCGAGCTTGTACATATCCTTTATAACGTTCTGCCAGCCGTCATTTTCGGAGAAATAGCCGTAATCGTCTGCTCCGTTCACGCTGCTTCCGTGACCGAGGTGGTCTTCTCCGCAGACAACAAAGCCGTTATCGGCAAGAAAATCCGCAAAGGCGTTGTATCTTTCAAAATACTCTGCCATACCGTGTGCGATCTGGACCACGCCTCTGACATTGCCTGTGGGGAAAACGACATAATAGGCTATATCGTGGGTCTTGTCAGATGATCTGAAACTGCTTCTGAAATGAGTGCTCATTTTTCTGCCTCCTTTGATTTGAAAAAATTATATTACAGGCTTTTGTGCCGTCCGTGTTCTTACCTCTTACTTCTTACTTCTAATCTCTAAATATTATACCACTTTATGCAGTTTTTTTCAAGGCTTTTGCGCACTTATCACAGACTTTTGATTTAATGGGATAAAAATACTCCTTCAAAATGTAAAAAAAGTTTTATAGCTATTGCAAAATCACGAAAATATGGTATAATAGATTTACTAATCGTTATTTTTTATTAAAGAACGGAAGGTGTGTGTGACAATGACAGAAAATGAACTTTACAAGCTTTGGTGCGAAAACGCTACCGAGGACGAGGACCTGGTAAAGGAACTCAAAGAGATCGAAGGCGACGAAGAAGCTATCAAGGATAGATTCTACCGTGATCTTGAATTCGGAACAGGCGGACTCAGAGGCGTTATCGGCGCAGGAGCTTACAGACTCAATATATATACGATAAGGCGTACTACACAGGGACTTGCCGACTACGTCAACGGCGCATACACAGACGGTGCAGTTGCTATTTCATACGATTCGAGAATAAAGTCGGACGTTTTTGCAAAAGAGGCTGCTGCTGTGCTTGCAGCTAACGGAATAAAGGTGTTCATCTATACCGAGCTTATGCCGACACCGTGTCTTTCATGGGCAGTAAGAGCGTGCAAGGCTCAGGCAGGGATCATGATAACTGCTTCGCACAACCCTGCAAAGTACAACGGCTATAAGGTCTACGGCGAGGACGGCTGCCAGATGACTATCGACGCTGCAAATGCGGTCACAAAGAAGATAGAGGCTGTCGATATGTTCGGCGGCGCAAAGGTGATGAGCTTTGACGAGGGCGTTAAGAATGGCATGATAAGCTATATCGGTCAGGACATCATCGAAGGGTACTACGAAAAGGTGCTCGAACAAGGCATACATACAGACCTTGTCGCAGAAAGCGGCTTGAAGGTCGTTTACACACCGCTCAACGGTACGGGCAACAAGCCTGTAAGAGAGATACTCAAGAGGATAGGCGTTAAGGAAGTCACGGTCGTTCCTGAGCAGGAGAACCCTGACGGCAACTTCCCGACCTGCCCGTTCCCGAACCCTGAGATAAAAGAAGCGCTGGCAAAGGGTCTGGAGCTTTGCAAGAGCGTACAGCCTGATCTGCTGCTGGCTACTGACCCTGACGCTGACAGAGTGGGCATAGCTGTTCCTGACGGAAAGGGCGATTTTGTACTGTTCTCAGGAAACGAAGTCGGCGCACTGCTGCTCAAATACGTTTGTCAGGAGAGAACGGCTCTGGGAACAATGCCGAAAGACCCTGTGGCTGTAAAGACTATCGTTACTACCGACATCTGCAACAAGATAGCTGCGGAGTACGGTGTTGAGCTGAGAGAAGTGCTGACGGGATTCAAGTTCATCGGCGAGCAGATAGGATTCCTTGAGAAAAAGGGCGAGGAAAAGCGCTATGTTTTCGGATTTGAGGAGTCTTACGGCTACCTTGCAGGTTCATATGTAAGAGACAAGGACGCTGTTGTCGCTTCGATGCTTATATGCGAAATGGCTGCGTTCTACCGCACAAAAGGCATCTCGCTGTTAAAGGCAAGAGAAGACCTGTACGCACAGTACGGCAACTACCTGCATTCACAGAAATCGTTCCAGTGCGAAGGCGCAAGCGGAATGGAGAGAATGAAGGAGATAATGTCGGGTCTGCGCAGCAACGTGCCGACCGAGATCGGCGGACTGAAAGTGCTGGTTTTCGGCGACTATATGGCATCGCAGGAAACAGAGCTTGCGAGCGGCAAAAAGACTGAGATAAAGCTGCCTAAGTCGGACGTGCTTGCGTTCAGGCTGGAGCAGGGCGCATCGGTTATCCTCAGACCGTCGGGCACAGAGCCGAAGATTAAGGCTTACTACACGACTATCGGCGACAAGCGGGAAGACGCTGAAAAGCTGGAAGAAAAGATAGCCGAGGATTTCAAGGCTAAGCTCGGCTTTTAGAGGTAAGAGATAAGAAAAAAGAGGTAAGAGAGTTTTCTCTTACCTCTTTTTATTACGCAGGGAAATAGAATCTGCCTGACATCTGATAGTCGGACGACACCGCCGCAAGCAGATAACACTCTTTCATCGTCGGCGCTGCGCCTTTTGTGAAGCTGATACACTTGCCGCTTTTGTAAAGCTGCTCGGCTTTGCTTTTGAAAAGGCTTTCAAGCAGCAGCATACCGTCAAGCTCGCCGTCATAGCTGTCGATGTTGCCTGTGTAGGTCTTGCCTGTGCCGCCGTTTTTGCTCTTGCCGTGGAACTCGACGCAAAGACCTGCGCCGCCGTCATAGACTCTTGTTCCCTCGTAAGTGCCTTCGGGCGCATAGCCCTGCGCATAGACCTCGTCAAAGAAATAGGTCAGGTCGACCTCGTCTTTATAGGCTGTCTTTGACGATGCTGTTGTCGTGGCTGATGTCGTGGTAGTTGTGGTGGCAGCCTTTGTCTGCGTGGTTTCAGCCGCAGAGCTGCTTTCGGTGCAGGCGGTCAGGCAGGCAAATGCCATTATAATTGAAAGTGCTGCTGCAAAGATCCTTTTTTTCATAACAACGCTCCATTTCTATTTTTTCTCGGTAATGATAACCCAAACGGAAAGATTTGTCAAGCAGGTATCAGACCGCTTCAAATTTATAGCCGTATTTGTTTGCGAATGTTTCTGCGGCTGAGCCTTTGCTGCCTGAGATGACGGTCTCGCCTGTGGGGAAGACATTTCCGCCGAAGGACGTGACGCTGTTGGGTATGGTTATGCTTTTAAGGCTGTCACAGTATTCAAATGCGCAGTCGCCGATACGTTCAAGCCCTTGCGAAAGACTGATGCTTTTCAGCTTCCTGCACTTGCAGAAAGCATTGTATTCAAGGGCTTTTACGCCGCTGCCTATTTTTGCGCTCTCAAGCTTTCCGCAGTCCCAGAAGACACACTCGCCAAGAGACTCAACGCTATTTGGGATCTCTATCTGTTTGAGACCGCAGTTGTAAAACGCCGATTTCCCGATAGTTTTAACGCTGTCGGGAATGACCGCCTGTTCAAGATTCACACAGCCGCTGAAAGCTCCTGCTGAGATAGAAGATATGCCGTTTGCTATCTCAGCTTTTTTTATCTTTTCTCTGACGGCATACCAAGGAGCAGCGCCTGCGTACATCGCAGACATTTCTCCGCTGCCTGTTATTTTCAGAACGCCTGAATCGTCAAGCTGCCACTGTGCGTTTTCGCCGCACTTTCCCGATGACGTGTCTGCCTGGGAGGAGGTTTCAGATGTTTGCGGCTGGGACTGCGAACTGCTGCCGGGTGCGGCTGAGCTGTCTGAACAGGAGGCAAGGCAGGCTGCTATTATTAATGATGATACTATCGCTGAAAGCTTCTTTTTCATAGCTGTTTTTCCTTTCAGATGTTTTGTCAATTTTATTTTAACCCAGCGGCTGCTGATTTGTCAAGGCTGCAAAAAACAGCTCTTGAAAACCAGGGCAGGATATGCTATCATATAAAAAACAGGAGGTGCGCTTATGGACAGGATAGTCAGGATAATTTACAGGGAAGTGCCGCTTTTTCAGCCGCAGGGAGACTGTATCATTTACGACAAGCTGTATGACCTTTACATTGACGGTCAGACGCCGAAACTGCGTGCAGGCTCAAAAGATTACGAGATCAGCCGTGAGGATTTCGACGGATTCGTGCAGCTGTGCGAGGAGATAGGCGCAGCCGAAAAGCTCGATGCGAACAACCCGTGGCATATGCGGATAAAAATGTCGGGGCCAGGCGCAATGGGCAGGTATCTGATAGCCTTTGACGATGGCACTGCCGCATGCGCTGATCTCGGACCGCATGAGATACCGCAGCGCTTCAAGGAGCTTGAAAAGAAGTATACTCCCGCAAATGAGTCCTTTATCGACGGTGCGTGGAAGTGCAGGTGCGGATATGGCGGAAACACGGGCAAATACTGCATGGAATGCGGACTGTCATTTGCTGACGGAAAGGAGAACTGAGATGCCTGATATAGTTAAGATAGAATATGTGAACGAGAGCGCTTTTCCTGTTCTCGAGCGTTTCTGTTTTGAGACCAACGGCGGAAAAGGAACGCTGAAAAACGGAGAGTATATCTATCCGCTGAGTGAGGAGCAGGTGCAGAAGATACTTGCTTATGCGCAGGAAACAGACCTTGCAGGCAAGCTGAGAAAGGGAATGGGCTTTCTTTCCCGTGAGTCTTATACGCTTGAGTTTGACGACGGAACGACCATTCGCTCGACAAACGGCGGATACGAGACGATAAACCTGTTCAGGCAGATGAAAAACGAACTGGGCGAGCCTGTCAACAAGGCAGAGGTCGAAAAGAAGCTGGAGGAGCTTGCCAGAAGAGCTGCTCCGCACGACAGGACGAAATGGAACTGCGGCTGCGGAATGACGGGGCTGTCGGGGAACTTTTGCAGCGAGTGCGGTGCGGCAAGACCGCCGAAGATCTCAGAGGTCGAGCCTTGGGACTGCAAGTGCGGAATGAACGAAAACACAGGAAAATACTGCTGCAACTGCGGAATGCCGATCGATTGCGGAAATAGGAACTGAAATGGCGTTTGTGCAAAATAGATAAGAACGAAAACGTTTTTTCTACTTTTTAGCACGTATAAAATTGTTGCATTGGTTAAAAAATTATGGTATAATTGTTACAAGGTCGTTACAAGGTTACAGCCTGAATCTCACAGAAAAGAGGCAGAAGTATGGAAATATTAGGCGTATGGAAGATCAAGACTGCACAGACATTTGATGCTGCAACAATGAAGCTGGTCGAAAAGAATGTTGAAGATATTCTTGCTGATACAAGCATTTCGGACGACGACAAGCAGATGCTGTATGCAAAGTTCATTTTCAAGGACGACGGCTTTGTTTATACCACTCTTCCGATCCCTGAGGATATGCCGCAGGAAGAGATAGACGAATACATCGCTTCGGGTGAAGCGTGGATAGTTGACGGAATGCTCGGCATCGAGAGAAAAGAGTGGAAAGAAGAGGACGGTAAGTTCAGGTTCAACAGCGGCACAAAGGGCGAAGTTCTCGGAGAGGCTATCGATCCGTGGATGGATATTGCTGTAAACGACGACGGCAGTATCAAGTTCTTTACTTATGTTCTGGTCAAGGAATAATTACATTATTTTTTGAATATCGCATTAAGAGGAAAGACGGGGAACTTAGTTTCTCCGTCTTTTGCTTTTGGGAAACTTCAGAAAAGAAAAAATTAGTATAACTCCATAAAAAATTCGGTTGAAAAAGCAGGCGTGATATGATACAATATGTTAAACTGTGATTGTACAATATCTGACTGTTACGCCGTGCTTAACGCACTGTGCGGCGTGCGGTGCTTACTTACGGGGCAAACGGGGAAAGTCTGTCCCGTGCGTGAGCGTGCATGAAAAAATATATAAAGAAAGGATAATGTTTTATGAATAATATACCTGTTGTAAAGCTTGGCGTGGTAGCTGTTTCAAGAGACTGCTTCCCGATGTCGCTTTCAGAATCAAGAAAAGTCAATGTCTGCAAGGCTTACCGTGAGAAATACGGCGAGCTGTTTGAGTGCCCGACCGTTGTGGAGAACGAAAAGGATATGCTCAAGGCGCTTGACGAGCTTAAAGAGGCTGGCGTAAACGCACTTGTTGTCTATCTCGGAAACTTCGGACCTGAATCTTCGGAGGTGCTTTTGGCAAAGAAATTTGACGGTGCAGTAATGTTCGTGGCTGCTGCGGAGGAGACTTGCGGAAAGGCGCTGCTTGACAACAGAGGCGACGCTTACTGCGGAATGCTCAACGCAAGCTACAACCTTGCGCTTCGTGGAGTGAAGGCTTATATCCCTGAATATCCTGTCGGCACACCGACAGAGGTAGCTGATATGATCGCAGGATTTGTTCCTGTTGCAAGAACTGTTCTGGGACTTAGAAACCTCAAGATCATCTCTTTCGGTCCTCGTCCGCAGGATTTCCTTGCGTGCAACGCTCCTATCAAGCAGCTTTACAATCTTGACATAGAGATCGAGGAGAACTCAGAGCTTGACCTGTTCGAGTCGTACAACGCTCATGCAGGCGACGAGAGGATACAGGGCGTAATTGATGATATGAAAAAAGAGCTTGGTGTAGGAAACAAAATGGAAGGCATACTTCCGAAGCTTGCACAGTATGAGCTTACGCTCAAAGACTGGGCTGAAGGTCACAAGGGCAGCAGAGAGTATGTTATTTTTGCAAACAAGTGCTGGCCTGCTTTCCAGACACAGTTCGGATTCGTTCCGTGCTATGTAAACTCCAGACTTGCTGCAAACGGCATACCTGTTGCGTGCGAAGTTGACATTTACGGCGCACTCAGCGAGTACATCGGCACCTGCGTTTCGGAAAAGCCTTGCACGCTGCTTGACATCAACAATTCTGTTCCTGCTGACATCTACAACGACGAGATCGCAGGAAAGTTCCCATATGTTCAGACTGACACATTCATGGCATTCCACTGCGGAAACACGGCTGCCTGCATGATAAAGGGCGCTGAGATGAAGTTCCAGAGGATAATGAAGAGAAACCTTGAGCCTGAGGGCGAGCCGAACATCACAAGAGGTACTCTTGAGGGCGACATCAAGGACGGCGACATCACATTCTTCCGTATCCAGTCAACTGCGGACGCTAAGCTCAGAGGCTACGTTGCACAGGGCGAGGTTCTCCCTGTTGCCACAAGATCCTTCGGTTCTATCGGCGTTTTCGCTATAAACGAAATGGGCAGGTTCTACCGCCACGTTCTGATACAGAAAAACTATCCGCACCACGGCGCTGTTGCTTTCGGTCACTACGGCAGAGAGATATACGAGGTGTTCAAGTATCTCGGTATGGACGACATCGGCTTCAATCAGCCAAAGGGTATGCTGTATAAGACCGAGAACCCATTCGGATAATAAACCCTGTCGGGATCTTATTGAGGGGAACTCTTTTGGAAGAAGAAAAAAACGGAGAAGCATATTGCTTCTCCGTTTTTTCGGGAGTAACCGTGGTAACGGTTACTCTGTTCCTCTCCGAGAATATCCTGCGGATATTCTCGTGAGCGCCCGTAGGGCGGTTGCCCCCTTTTCAGAAACCTTTTATAGATTTTCGGCGGCTGAGAGCTTTGCTCTCGACCGCCGAAAATGTGTAAGAGTCCTGAGAGAGCATAAAGAGAATTCTTTTCAAGATGGCTGTCCTCAACAAGACGGCGGCACGGAAGATCGGTTTTTATTTCTGTGGCTGTCTACAAATTTTTATAAGAACAAATGTTTCACGTGAAACATTTCATTTGCAGCAGGTGATCCTAATAACTTAAAAGAGGTAAGACTGATGATCTTACCTCTTTATTATTAATTCTTGTTTCTTGTCTCTTGGTTCCTGCTCCTTGCTGCGTAGGGTGCTTCAAACCAGAATGTTGAGCCTTCGCCTTCGACAGACGACACGCCGAACGCAAAGCCGTGCTTTTTGAGTATTTCCTTACAGATAGAAAGCCCGAGCCCTGTTCCTACGACGGCACGTTTGACTTTTGCATCACGGTAATACCTGTCGAACACCAGCGGCAGCAGTTCCTTTGAGATGCCTTTTCCGTTGTCGGTGACTTCGATACGGACGCAGTCGGGCTTGTTTATCTGCTTTATGCGGATAACTTTCTCGTCGCCTGTATAGTTTACTGCGTTATTGATAAAGTTATAGATGACCTGATCGAGCTTCTGCATATCAGCAGTTATTATCCTGTCCTCGTCGGGCTCGTACTTTATATCGTAGCCGTTCTGCTCTATAAGCAGGGTATATCTGGTCATACAGTCGTTTATCTTATCGACTATGGAGAAATCGGTGAGTTCAAGCTCCATATTTCCGCTTTCGAGCTTGGAAAGTTCAAGCAGATTATCGACAAGAGCTGAGAGCCTGTCGGCTTCGTCTATGATTATCTGGACATGTTCTGCACGCTTCTGCGGATTATCGCCCGAAAGATCCCTTATCATCTCTGCATATGCTTTTACCATAGTCAGCGGTGTTCGCAGGTCATGGGAGATATTAGCTACGAGGTCCTTACGCAGATCGGAGACTTTTCTTATCTCGTTCTTTGCGTTGTTCAGGACATTTGAAAGCTCCTCGACCTCACGGTAGCCTTCACCCTTGAAATCGACGGAATAGTCTCCTGCGGCAAACTGCTTGGCGGTATTGGTGACGCTGGTGATAGGTTTTGAGATACGTTTTGAAATGAACAGCGTCACAAGAAATGCGAGGTTGATAAGGATAACGGTGATATAGATCAGCTGCTCACGGATAATGCTGACGGTGGAATCTATCGGTTTTACCGAGCTTTCTATGAGTATAAACGAAAAATCGCTGCTGTTGACTTTCTTGCAATAGATAAGTCCTCGGTAGTCGCTGTCTTCTTTTTTAACGGTCTCGGTAAAGTAGTCGCTTCCGCTTTTGTTCAGCTTTGCTTTAAGATCGAATATACGTCTGGAATGGTTTGTGGTTATATCAACATAAAGCGTTGAATACTCTCCGAGGTTATTGGCATACATTATCTGATTGCCAGACTCATCGGCAAGTATTATGCACAGGTTATTCTCATAGGCGAGTCTGCCCATAAGATACTTCTGATCGGTCTCGTTTTTTTCTTCGATTATGCTGTTCGCTGTTTTTTCAACATCTCTGATCTTGGCTTTTTCGTAATAGCTGTCCAAAAAAACGTACTGGAACAGCCACATCAGCACCAGGATAACGATAGCGAACGCCATAAAATAGAGCCAGACATAATATCTGAGGGCAAGCCTCGGTTTTCTCTGCTTTTTCGGCTTTGAAACGATCTGAGGCATCTGGACGGGCATATCCGTCATTTCCTGCTCGGTCATCGCCGCTGCTTTCTTACTGGATCTTTTCAAACTTATACCCCATTCCTCTGAGGGTCACGATAAGGTTGCGGTATGGTCCGAGGCTGTTGCGGAGCATTTTGATATGGGTATCGACAGTTCTGTCGTCGCCGTAGAAATCAAAGCCCCAGACTTCCTCCAGCAGCTTTTCTCTGGAAAGAGCGATGTTCATATTTCTTACGAGATAGAAAAGCAGGTCATACTCCTTTGGGGTCATATTTGCTTTTTCGCCGTCGATGGTTACTTCTCTGGCGGTAAAGTTGATAACGAGTCCCTGATACTTTATGGTGTTCTCCATATGCTGCTGACCGCTTGCACGGCCGAGAACGGCTTTTATCCTTGCCATAAGCTCCTTGGGTGAGAACGGCTTTACAACGTAGTCGTCAACGCCGATCTCGAAGCCGAACAGCTTATCATACTCCTCACCTCTTGCGGAGAGCATGATAACGGGAGTTTTCTTATCCTTATTTATTTCTTTGACTGCGGAATAGCCGTCAAGTCTTGGCATCATAACGTCCATGATGATTATATCAAAGTTATCTGATTTGGCTTTCTCGACAGCCTCCATGCCGTCGGAAGCCTGAACTACCTCATAGCCTTCAAACTCGGCATACTCTTTGATGATCATTCTTATTTTTGCTTCGTCGTCAACAACAAGTATCTTTGCCATTTTGCACATTCCTCCCCGAAAAACGAGTATTTTCCGATATTATACACGGTCAGTGTGTAAACGATGTGAAAGCCTTGTGTAAGCTTTCATTCTTCACAGATATTGTACCACACAAATTCATTTTTTTCAAGCCTTTTTGACTTGACATGGTTACGTATTGTGGTATACTTAATCATAGAGGAAGTTTTTTTAAAGGGAGGTGCAGAAATGATAAACGGTGTCGGAAGGATAGGTGAAGGTGTTCCGAAACGATACACCAGGGGCGAGGAGATAGTCAACTCTATCACTCACGGTATAGGAAGTGCGCTTGCGATAGCAGGTACAGTCGTGCTTATCGTTTTTGCAGCTATTTATTCAAACGCCTGGGGAGTTGTCGGGTCGGCAATTTTCGGTGGGTCGATGATAATACTTTATGTTATGTCTACGCTTTATCATGCGATCACCAACCGCAAGGCAAAGAAGTTTTTCCGCATAATGGATCACAACACGATATTTTTCCTTATCGCTGGAACTTACACGCCGATAACGCTTGTTCCGCTGAGAGGCACTCTGGGCTGGGTGCTTTTCGGGCTGGTATGGGGTGCTGCGATTCTTGGCATCGTACTGAACTCGATAAACCTTGAAAAATTCAGGAAACCGTCGGTTTTCTGCTACATCATTATGGGCTGGGTGATACTGATAGCGGTAAAGCCGATGATAGACTCGGTTTATTCCTTATCGCTGTGGTTTATCCTTATAGGCGGTCTGTGCTATACAGGCGGGATATTCTTTTATATCTACAAGAAAAAAAGATATTTTCATTCCATATGGCATCTGTTCACTCTCGCAGGCAGCATATTCCACTACTTTGCGATACTTATGATGATGATACATTCGTCCAAATAATACGGTATTTAAAGGGGGACTCTTTATTATGAAAGGGTCCCTTTTGAATATTGGCGAGAGACGATGAAAATACAGCATTTCCCATATTTAATACTGAGTTCATAAAAAAGTTACGGAAAATCGAACGAATGGTAATAATAGAAAATTCGGACCGTTTTCGCTTCAAAAATGTGCAAAACGCTGATTTTGCCTTAATTGAATAATTTATGGGTGCAAAACTCTTGACATGAGCTTTACAGTATAATATAATTGTATACTGTATCATAATGGAATTTTGCACCTTTTCTTTTGCCTTTATGGGCAGGGGATACAATGCAAAGCTCCTGTGCATGACCGTTTGAAATGAATTTTTAAATTACAGTTCACAAAAAGTTCATATCACCGGACAATATCCGCAGTCTGTGGGCTGCAAATAAATTAAGGAGTGATAAAGCCTATGGTGAATGTCAAGGACGTAAAGCTCGGTAAGAATACGAGAAAGAGCTTCGCCAAGATCAACGAAGTCCTGGAGATGCCTAATCTTATCGAGGTACAGAAGAACTCTTATCAATGGTTTATTGAAGAGGGTCTTAAAGAGGTGTTCAGCGAAGCCTCAACGATCACCGATTATAACGGTAATCTTGAGCTGAACTTTGTGGGATACCGCTTTGATGACGAGCCTAAGTATTCCATTGCAGAGTGCAAGGCAAGAGATGCTACGTATGCAGTTCCTCTGCGTGTTACGGCAAGACTGAACAATACCGAAACAGGTGAGATAAAGGAATCCGAGGTCTTCATGGGTGATTTCCCGAAGATGACAGACAGCGGTACTTTCGTTATCAACGGCGCAGAGCGTGTTATCGTTTCTCAGCTGGTTCGTTCACCTGGCGTTTATTATGCTTTTGACAAGGACAAGACCGGTAAGGATCTGTTCAAGACCACTGTTATCCCTAACCGTGGTGCATGGCTCGAATACGAGATGGATTCAAACGATGTTGTCTATGTAAGAATAGATAAGAACAGAAAGATCCCTCTTACCACATTCCTGCGTGCTATCGGCGTTACAGGTACAAATGAGGAGATCGAGGCTGAGTACGGCAAGGACGAGCGTATCACTCAGACGATCATGCAGAAGGATCAGACTGCGAACAGAGAAGAAGCTCTGCTTGAGGTCTACAAGAAGCTGCGTCCGGGCGAGCCTCCTACGGTAGAGTCCGCTGAGAACCACCTCAACAATCTGTTCTTTGACGCAAAGAGATACGACCTTTCAAGATTCGGCCGTTACAAGTACAACAAGAAGCTGGGCATCGCTTCAAGACTTGCAGGTCACAGACTTTCACAGCAGGTAGTTGCTCCGCTTACGGGTGAGATACTTGCAGAGGCAGGCGACCTTGTAAGCTTCGAGGAAGCTCTGGCTATCGAGGCAGCAGGTGTTCGTGAGGTCTTTGTAAAGGTAGAGGTAAAGGAATTCGTTACCGCACCGACAGGCGAGACTGAGATCAGGCTCGAAGAGCATGAGGTAAAGATCGTCGGCAGCAACATGGTTGACATCAAGGATTTCGTTGACTTTGACTGCACAAAGCTGGGCATCAACGAAAAGGTATCGTTCCCTGTACTCAGAGAGATACTTGAAGAGAGCGATTCCGAGGACGAGATGATCGAGGCTATCAAGGCTAAGGCTGATGAGCTGGTGCCTAAGCACATCACTGTTGACGACATCGTTGCTACTGTTTCTTACTTCCTCAACCTCTGCGACGGAGTTGGTACTGTCGATGACATCGACCACCTCGGAAACAGAAGAATCAGATGCGTAGGCGAGCTGCTTCAGAACCAGTTCCGCATCGGTTTCACAAGAATGGAAAGAGTCGTTCACGAGAGAATGAACACGCAGTCTCAGGACAGCGAGGTCATCACTCCTGCGGCGCTCATCAATATAAAGCCGATCACAGCGGCTATCAGAGAGTTCTTCGGTTCTTCACCGCTGTCTCAGTTCATGGATCAGAACAACCCTCTGGCTGAGCTGACTCATAAGAGAAGACTCTCAGCACTCGGTCCGGGCGGTCTTTCAAGAGACAGAGCAGGATTCGAGGTCCGTGACGTTCACTATACTCACTACGGCAGAATGTGCCCTATCGAGACTCCTGAAGGTCCTAACATCGGACTTATCTCGTACCTTGCTTCTTTCGCAAGGATCAACGAGTACGGCTTCATCGAAGCTCCTTACAGAAGAGTTGATAAGGCAACAGGCGTCGTTACTGACGAGGTAGTTTATATGACTGCCGATGTCGAGGACAATTATATGGTCGCTCAGGCAAACGAGCCTCTGACAGAGGAGCATAAGTTTGCAAGAGCTAAGGTAAACGGCAGATACAGAGATCAGATCCTTGAGATCGAGAGAGAAAAGATCGACTTCATGGACGTTTCTCCTAAAATGGTAGTTTCAGTCGCTACCGCTTGTATCCCGTTCCTTGAGAACGATGACGCTAACCGTGCCCTCATGGGTTCTAACATGCAGCGTCAGGCAGTTCCGCTCATCAAAACAGAAAACCCGATCGTTGGTACGGGTATGGAATACAAGGCTTGCGTTGACTCGGGCGTTGCGGTCGTTGCTACCGCTGACGGCGTGGTTGAAAGCGTTGACGCAGACAAGATAGTAGTCTGCGAGGACAACGGCATCATGCACACCTACGAGATGACCAAGTTCAAGAGATCAAACGCAGGTACCTGCACAAACCAGCGTCCTATCGTTGATAAGGGCGAGAAGATCAAGAAGGGTCAGGTAATAGGAGACGGTCCTGCTACCTCAAACGGCGAGCTTTCACTCGGTAAGAACGCTCTTATCGGATTCATGACATGGGAAGGCTACAATTACGAGGACGCTGTTCTTCTTAACGAGAATCTTGTAAAACAGGATAAGTACACCTCTATCCACATTGAAGACCTTGAAACAGAGGCAAGAGATACAAAGCTCGGACCTGAGGAGATCACAAGGGATATTCCTAACGTCGGCGAGGACGCTCTGAAAGACCTCGACGAGAACGGTATCATCAGAATAGGTGCTGAGGTTCGTTCGGGAGATATTCTTGTTGGTAAGGTTACTCCTAAGGGAGAGACTGAGCTTACAGCAGAGGAAAGACTGCTGCGTGCTATCTTCGGAGAGAAGGCAAGAGAGGTAAGAGATAACTCACTTAAAGTTCCTCACGGCGAAGCAGGCATCATCATTGATGTAAAGATATTCACAAGAGAGAACTGCGACGAGCTTTCACCTGGAGTAAACAAGCTGGTAAGATGCTATATCGCTCAGAAGAGAAAGATCTCTGTCGGCGACAAGATGGCAGGTCGTCACGGAAACAAGGGTGTCGTTTCAAGGATACTTCCTCAGGAGGATATGCCTTTCCTGGAGGACGGTACTCCGCTTGACATCTGCCTTAACCCGCTGGGCGTTCCTTCACGTATGAACATCGGTCAGGTGCTTGAAGTTCATCTTGGTATGGCTGCTAAGGCTCTTGGCTGGAAGATAATGACCCCTGTATTTGACGGCGCACACGAGGCTGACATCCGTGAGTGCTTTGAGATGGCTCAGCAGAATTATCTTGAGCATAAGGACGATGATTTCACCGTTCATAAGATGGAAGACCTCATCAATACAAATGCTCTGAGCATGGCTCAGGACGGAAAGTTCACCGTTTATGACGGAAGAACAGGCGAAAAGTTCGATAACAAGGTTACGGTCGGCTATATGTACTACCTCAAGCTGCACCACCTCGTTGACGATAAGATCCATGCACGTTCAGTAGGTCCGTACTCACTGGTTACTCAGCAGCCACTCGGCGGTAAAGCTCAGTTCGGTGGTCAGAGATTCGGTGAGATGGAAGTTTGGGCACTGGAGGCTTACGGTGCTGCTTATACACTTCAGGAAATACTCACTGTTAAGTCGGACGACCTCAACGGTAGAGTTAAGACCTACGAGGCTATCGTTAAGGGTCAGAACGTTCCTAAGCCGGGCGTTCCGGAAGCGTTCAAGGTGCTTATCAAGGAGCTTCAGTCGCTCTGCCTTGACATCAAGGTGCTCAATATCAATAACGAGGAGATCGATCTCAAACAGAAGTTTGACGATGACGACGATCTTATCCCGACACCTGCAATAGATGACGAGATAGATTATTCCACAGACGATGACGATTTCGCCGACGGCTTTGCAGCCGAGGACGAGGACGGTCTGTCGGATCTCAACGACGATGAATTCGATGACGATTTCGACGACGATGACGACGGATTCGACGATGAGGAATGACACTCGCATCATGGTTTACAATGAGATCAAAACAAATTAAACAGGAAGAGGGTACAGCTGTTGGATTTTAATGTATTTGAATCAATAAAGATCGGTCTTGCTTCACCTGACAGGATCCGTGAGTGGTCCTACGGTGTCGTTGAGAGACCTGAAACTATAAACTACCGTACACAGAAGCCTGAAAAGGACGGACTTTTCTGCGAGAAGATCTTCGGACCAACTAAGGACTGGGAGTGCCACTGCGGAAAGTATAAGAAGATCCGTTTCAAGGGCAAGGTCTGCGAGCGCTGCGGCGTTGAGGTAACAAGAGCTAAGGTAAGACGTGAAAGAATGGGTCACATCGAGCTGGCTGCTCCTGTATCTCATATCTGGTACTTCAAGGGTACACCTTCAAGGATCGGTCAGATGCTGGAGATCTCACAGAAGAGACTGGAAGAAGTGCTTTACTTCACAAAGTATATCGTTATAGATCCGGGCGAGACTGAACTGATAAAGGGTCAGTTGCTCACAGAGAAGGACTATGGCGAGATGCTCGAAAAATATGACGAGGATCAGTTCAAGGCAGGTATGGGCGCAGAGGCTATCAAGGAGCTGCTGTGCGAGATCGACCTTGACAAGCTCGCTGATGAGCTGAAGGCTGAGCTTAAAGATCTGTCTTCGGGTCAGAAGAGGATCAAGTTGCTCAAGAGACTGGAGATCGTTGAGGCGTTCAGAATGTCGGGCAACCGCCCTGAGTGGATGATACTCGATGTTGTTCCGGTTATCCCGCCGGATCTGCGTCCTATGGTTATGCTCGACGGCGGAAGATACGCAACGAGTGACCTTAACGACCTTTACAGACGTGTTATCAACAGAAATAACCGTCTCAAGAGAATGCTTGAGCTTGAAGCTCCTGACATTATCGTAAGAAACGAAAAGAGAATGCTCCAGGAAGCTGTTGACGCTCTTATCGACAACGGCAGACACGGCAGACCCGTTACGGGACCGAACAACAGAGCGTTCAAGTCTCTTTCGGATATGCTCAAAGGTAAGCAGGGACGTTTCCGTCAGAACCTGCTCGGTAAGCGTGTTGACTACTCCGGACGTTCGGTTATCGTAGTTGGTCCTGAACTCAAGATGTATCAGTGCGGTCTGCCGAAGGAAATGGCTCTGGAGCTGTTCAAGCCTTTCGTTATGAAGAGACTCGTGGACACAAATCCTACTATTAATATAAAGAGCGCAAGAAAGATGGTCGAGAGAGCAAAGCCTGAGGTCTGGGACGCTCTTGAAAATGTTATCAAGGGTCACCCTGTAATGCTCAACCGTGCGCCTACGCTGCACAGACTCGGTATCCAGGCTTTTGAACCTGTACTTGTAGAGGGCAGAGCTATCAAGCTCCACCCGCTGGTATGTACAGCCTTCAACGCTGACTTCGACGGTGACCAGATGGCTGTTCATCTGCCTATCTCCGTTGAGGCTCAGGCTGAGGCAAGATTCCTTATGCTTGCTGCTAATAACCTGCTCAAGCCTTCGGACGGAAGCCCTGTGGCTGTTCCTTCACAGGATATGCTGCTCGGTTCTTACTACCTCACTCTCGCAAAGGACGGCGAGCCAGGTGAAGGCAAGGTATTCAGCAACGTTAACGAAGCTCTTATGGCTTACGATCAGAAGGTCGTTTCGCTCCAGTCCAAGATCAAGGTAAGGATCAGCAAGCAGATGGGCGACAAGCAGGTATCAAAGATCATTGATGCTACGGTCGGAAGACTTATCTTCAATGAGGTCATCCCACAGGATCTTGGCTATGTTGACAGAACAAGCTCGGACAGACAGTTCGATCTTGAAATAGATTTCCTTGTAAAGAAAAAGCAGCTCAAAGACCTTATCGACAAGTGTATCCATAAGCACGGCACGACCGCTACTTCTGAGGTACTGGACAAGATCAAGGCTCTGGGCTATAAGTTCTCGACAAGAGCTGCTATCACGGTAGCTGTATGCGATGCTGAGATACCGCCTGCAAAGAAGGACATTCTTGCAAAAGCTGACGCTCTTGTTGACAAGATCGACAAGCAGTACAAGAGAGGTTATATCTCAAGAGAAGAAAAATCCAAGAAGTTCATCGAGATCTGGAACAAGGCTACCGATGAGGTAACTGCAGCCCTGCAGGCAAACCTTGACCCGTACAACCCGATCAACATGATGGCTGATTCCGGTGCCCGTGGTTCTATCAACCAGATCAGACAGCTCGCAGGTATGCGTGGACTTATCGCAAATACATCAGGTTCTACCATCGAGATGCCTATCAGAGCTAACTACCGTGAAGGTCTGAACATTCTGGAATACTTCATTTCTTCCCGTGGTGCCCGTAAGGGTCTTGCCGATACAGCTCTGAGAACGGCTGACTCGGGTTACCTCACAAGACGTCTTGTTGACGTTTCTCAGGACGTTATCATTCATGAGGACGACTGCGGAAGCACAGTTGGTATCGAGATATTCGACATAAAGAACGGCAACGAAATGATCGAGCCGCTCACTGAAAGACTTATTGGCAGATACCTTGTAGAAGATTACAAGGACGCTCAGACAGGCGAAATGATCTGCTCCAAGTCCAAGCTTATAAACGAGCATGATGCTGCAAGGATAGTTGCTGCGCTTGAAAAGGAAGGCAAGGAATCTATCCAGATCAGATCGGTGCTCCAGTGTCAGTCAGAACACGGCGTTTGTGCTAAGTGCTACGGCGCTAACCTTGCAACAGGCAACGTTGTTCAGGTCGGCGAGGCTGTCGGCGTAATCTCCGCTCAGTCTATCGGTGAGCCTGGTACACAGCTGACGATGAGAACGTTCCACACAGGTGGTATCGCTTCGGCAGAGGACATCACTCAGGGTCTTCCGAGAGTCGAGGAGCTGTTCGAGAGCCGTAAGCCAAAGGGCGCTGCTATCATCACAAGACTTGCGGGTATCGTAAGGATCGAGGAGATGAAGAAGCAGAAGCACATCACCGTTACAAGCGAAGATGTGGAGAATCCTGATGAGGAGACATACGCTATCCCATACGGTTACAAGATCAAAGTCCATGACGGAGATATTGTAAAGGCCGGAGATTCCCTCACAGAAGGTTCTATCAACCCTGCCGATATTCTCGCAGTCAACGGCGCAAAGGCTGTTCAGAACTATATCATCACCGAAGTTCAGAAGGTTTACCGTCTGCAAGGTGTTGATATCAACGACAAGCACATCGAAGTTATTGTTCGCCAGATGATGAAGAAGGTCAAGGTGGACGATCCGGGTTCAAGCTATCTGCTGCCGGGTACTCTTGTTGAGAGAGGCGAGGTAGCAAGAATGAACGCTGAGATACAGCAGAAGATAGACGAGGGCGATGAAGATGCAAGACTCATCACAACTCTGCCTGTTCTTCAGGGTATCACAAAGGCTTCGTCATATTCTGATTCGTTCCTGTCTGCTGCTTCATTCCAGGAGACTACAAAGGCTCTTACAGATGCGGCTATCCGTGGAAAGACGGACAGACTCATGGGTCTTAAAGAGAACGTTATCATCGGTAAACTTATCCCAGCAGGTACGGGTATGGATATTTATAATAATACCCAGCTCGTCAAGATCGAGGAAGAGGAAGACGAGGAAGAAGAAACAACGATACAGTAATTTAGTATTATTGAGGGAAACTCTCCGAGAGAGCTTCCCTCATGTTTTTTTCAGGAAGCGGCTATAATTCTGACGGCGTATTTGTGAAATGCACAATGCACAGATGCCGCAGGAGTGCGGATTTGTGGAAAAATTCAAGGAAAATCACTTGACAAAGAGCAGGAAAGAGTGTATAATATTAAGGCACGCCAATGTAGGCGAAGTGCGCCCATTTGGCGAAAGCAATAATTTTTACGAAAGGAGAGAAATTATGCCAACCTTTAACCAGTTAGTAAGAAAAGGAAGAGACGTTCTCGTGGACAAGTCCACAGCACCTGCACTTCAGAAGGGATTCAACTCCAAGAAGAAGGTAGTTATCAACCAGTCATGCCCACAGAAGCGTGGAGTTTGCACAGTTGTAAGAACTGCTACACCTAAGAAGCCTAACTCCGCTATGAGAAAGGTTGCCAGAGTTAAGCTGACAAACGGAAACGAAGTTACAGCTTATATCCCGGGCATCGGTCATAATCTGCAGGAGCACAGCGTTGTTCTTATCAGAGGCGGAC
>CAMZIK010000046.1 GCA_947307175.1 uncultured Clostridia bacterium | reverse complement strand
TCAGTGTGATGCCTGCGTCGCTTACGAGCTTTATGCCTTTGAGCTGCTGCTCTATAAGTATCTTGGCAGCCTCAACTCCTGTGATGTGCTGTCCGTGCCAGTAGATGCCGTCGTTGAGCTGAGCCTCTATCTGCGGATCGACCGCATTGACCGTTACTGTCAGCGAGTCGATGCCGACATCAATGACCTCCTGTGCTTTTTCGGCAAGCAGAAGTCCGTTTGTGCTCATGCACTTTACAAGCTGCGGGAACTCTTTTTTGATTAGCCTGAACGTTTCGAGTGCGAACGGGCTTGCGAGCGTATCGCCGGGTCCTGCGATGCCTGCGACCTTTATATCGGGGCAGAACTCCAAGGCTCTGCGTATCGCATCTATCGCTTCCTGCGGTGTGATGACCGTTCTGCTCACGCCGGGTCTTACCTCGTAGCTGTTAAAGCTTCGCTCGCAGAATTTACACTCTATATTGCAGCTCGGACTTATCGGAAGATGTATTCGTCCGTTGTTGCTTTTATCGCCCCGGGCAAAGCAAGGGTGCTTTGTCGTCAACTCTTCGTATGAGATAGCCATTTGTCAACCTCCCATTGTTTTTCTTCCATGAGCAGACATATCGCCTGCTCTATCTGAAGCGGCATCTGGTACACGGCGATACCTTTTTGCGAAATGAAGTCCTGTGCACCGTAACCGACACGCTGTGCAACTATCGCAGACACTCCGGCAAGTGTATTGAGTATCGCATCAAATGCGGAAAGCTCGTGTCCGCCGCCGCTGCAGGCAGGCGTAACATCACGGTATCCCGTTATGTCGCAATCCTCTTTTTCGGTATCGAGCTGCGCTATATAAAATCTTTCGGCAGCTCCGAAATGCCTGTCGATGTTTATACCGTCGGAGCTTGCAAATGCTATCAGATATTTCATTTTATCACCGTTATCCGAACAATCCCGTACTGAAATACCTGTCGCCTCTGTCGGGGAACACCACGACTATATTGCCTTTATCCAGAGTCTTTGCAAGCTTCAGGGCTGCCGCCATTGCAGCACCCGATGACGAGCCTGCGATGATGCCCTCGTTCCTTGCAAGGTCACGGACGGTCGAGAATGCCTCATCGTCGTTGACCTTTATGACTTTGTCAACAAGGTTTATATCCATTGTATCGGGAATGAAATCGTTTCCTATGCCTTCAATATTGTAATCAAAATGCTCTCCGCCGCCGATAGTCGAGCCCTCGGGGTCTGCAAGCACGCCCTGAACATTTTTGTCCTGTTCCTTTAAGTATCTGACGATACCCGTGTAGGTGCCGCCGCTGCCTGCACCTGCAACAAGGTGTGTGACCCTGCCGCCGATATCCTCCCAGATCTCTTTGCCTGTCGTTTCATAATGTGCAAGCGGATTGTTGGGATTTTTGAACTGCTCCAGCGAGATCGAATCGGGTATCTGTGCTTTGAGCTCCTCTGCCTTTCTCACTGCACCGAGCATTCCCTCGGCTCTGGGGGTGTTTATGTCCTCTGCACCGAGAGCACGCATAAGTGCTTGCTTTTCTGCGGAGAACTTGGTCGGGACTGTGAAAATGACTCTGTATTTTCCAAGTGCTGCGAATGCGATGCCCAGTCCCGTATTACCTGCGGTAGCCTCGATTATCGTGCCGCCTTTTTTTAGTCTTCCCTCTTTTTCCGCAGCAGCTATCATATACTCGCCGATGCGGTCCTTGACGCTGCCGGAAGGGTTATACATCTCAAGTTTAGCGTAAATATGTACATCGGGGGATACCCCCATATTTACAAGCTCGACCAGCGGAGTCCTGCCGATGAGCTTATGCATATTTTCATATAACATTTTTGTTTACCTCACTGTTTGCTTTTTTCGATCGCCTGTTCGATGTCCGCAAGAATATCGTCAATATCCTCTATGCCTATCGAAAGCCTGATAAGTCCGTCGGTGATGCCGACCTTTTTGCGTATCTCCTCGGGTATTGATGCGTGTGTCATTGTAGAAGGGTGGCAAACGAGCGATTCAACTCCGCCGAGGCTTTCCGCAAGCGTTACAAGCTGCAGGCTCTCAAAGAACTTTTCAATATCATAGCCGTCTTTAAGCTCAAACGATATCATCACGCCGCCGTTCTTCGCCTGCTTACTGTTGACCTCGTAGCCTTTGTCGGTCGCAAGTCCGGGGTAATGCACGCTCTTTACCGCACTGTGTTCGGAAAGGAATTTTGCGGCAGCCTCAGCATTTGCAACGTGTCTGTCGAGCCTTACGCCGAGCGTTTTAATGCCTCTGATGAGCAAAAAGCTGTCAAACGGCGGGAGCACTCCTCCTGTTGAATTCTGTACAAATGCTATATTGTCCGCAAGCTCCTTTGTCTTTGCGATCGCAAGTCCTGCAACGACATCGCTGTGTCCGCCGAGATACTTTGTTGCACTGTGTACCACGATATCAGCACCAAGCTCTATCGGTCTTTGCAGGTAAGGTGTCATAAATGTATTATCAACTATCACAAGCAAGCCGTGCTTGTGTGCGATCTCTGCGATCTTTCTGATGTCTGTAACAGTCATCAGCGGGTTTGCGGGGCTTTCGAGCAGAACCGCCTTAACATCGCTCGTTATATCCTTTTCAAAAGACACGGGGTCTTCGGTATCGGAAATGGTGTAATTGATATTAAAATGGTCAAACACATTGTTGAGCAGTCTGAATGTACCGCCATAGACGTTTGACGAAATGAGAACTCTGTCACCAGAATGCAGCAGGCTCAGCACTGCTGTTTCGGCGGCGAGACCGCTTGCAAATGCAAAGCCCGCATAGCCGCCTTCCAGCTCCGCTATCAGCTTTTCAAGTGCCTCTCTGGTCGGGTTGCCTGTTCTTGAATACTCGTATCCTCTCATCTTTCCAAGACCGTCCTGTTTGAACGTTGAGGTCTGGTAGATCGGGATATTGACTGCACCCGTACGCTCGTCTATCGGGATACCGCCGTGGATCAATGCTGTATCAATGCTTTTGTAACTCATAAATATCTTTCCTTTCACTTTTCATATATTTCCTATCTGCTTGGTATGTTTTTATTTTAAATGAAAACTCCGAACAAGTCAACCGCAATATGTGACAACGTTATCACGGCGTGCTGTTCACCGCCGAAAACAGACCCATATCAGCGTGATTATCCGAAGTAAAAGTAACTCAAATGTTAAATCATAATTAATCCGTGCAGCTTTGTGACAACGTTATCACCTCTTTTTCAGGGATTTTTCCTGCTGTTTCCCAAACATACTGCCGGTTTTTTCACAGCTTTGGTGATAACGTTATCAAACGCAGCATCATATCTCATATATAGTATTCAGGTTCGGTCATTTCGCTGTAATTACGGCAGCTTTCACGTATTATCAGCGTGCCTTCAAGCTCAAGGCGTGAAACGATCTTATGGCCGCCTTTGATCCTGTCAAGCAGCAGCATAAGTGCAAACCTGACCATATCAGACTTCGGCAGTGAGATCGTTGTCAGCATAGGTCGGGTATACTGCCCTGCGTCGATGTCGTCGCTTGAGATCACCGAGGGCATATACAGCTTTTGTCTGCGTTTTCCGAAGCCTTTTATCAAGCCTATCGCAAGTATGTCGTTTGCACAGTAGATCCCTGTCGGCGGATCGGGCAGATTTTTGAAATACTCATATGCGATAAGCCCATTCTGTTCATTGGGCGTGGTATCAAAAACATAGTCAAGATCGGGTGCAAGATGCAGATCGGCAAGTGCAGCCTGATAGCCGGTAAAGCGGGATTCATTGTGACAGTCACCGACATAGCCTATCTTTGTGTGCCCCAGCCTTGCAAGGTAAGCAACTGCGTCACGGGCTATTCTGCTGCCGTCACAAAGCACCTCATCGACCTCATAATTCGTCGAATTTCGGTTTATCGAAACTATATTCTTTTCCTTGATCTTCAATGCCCTCAAAGCCCGCCTTGTGACCTTTCCGATTATTATAAGTCCGTCAGACTTTCGCTCGCTGCCCTGATACAAACCGTCTATTATCGAGGTAAGATTATCTGATCTGCTTGCTTTTTCGTCGGAAAACTCAGCGTTATGCCACACGTTTGCGATAATGCAGCCGCTGTTTCGCAGTTCCTTTTCAAGCAGCATCAGCAGCTCGTCATAAAACGGATCGGCAGCCTCGTTGGCAAATCTGGTGAGCAGTATATTTATGCTGTATATCTCGTCACCTCTGCCGTCACCCGATTTGAGATTGCGGGCATTCGCATTGGGGATATAGTTTATCTTCCGTGCTGCTTCAAGCACTCGCCTGCGTATATCCTCGCTGGAGCATTTATGCTTGGGATCGTTGAGTATCCTGCCTACCGTTGATACGGAAACCCCCGTCATCTGAGCTATTTCTTTCAGTGACACAGCTGCCGCCTCCTTTCAACATAGTTTTCATATCAGATTACTATGATATAGTATCACAAACGTTTCGCTCTGTCAATGACAAAATTGTTAACTTTCTTGCAGATAAAAAAGACCTCACTTGCATTTGTTCTTGCAAGCAAGATCTTTAACACCGCAGTTTTAAAGCATCCTTCGCATCTGATACCACCGGACCCCGCCGATAACAGACGCATTCGTTACGCCCTCGTTCACAAAGCCGAACTTTTCGTAATAACCGATGAGCTGCTGTTTGCAGGTGAGCACAACGCCCTTTCTGCCCTCGGACTTCGCATTTCTTATGAACTCCTTGAGCAGCCTTTGTGCAAAACCTCTCTGGCGGTAATCGGGAAGCGTACAAAGTCCGAACACCATCTGCCATTTGCCGTTTTCATCGTGCAGTGAGGATACAGCGTACATCTCGTCGGTAAGGTCGGATATGTCTGTCGTAAAGCCGTCGATGAATGATACTATCTTTCCGTAATCGTCGCTCATAACAAGAAAGTGATTGGGAAAATCCGTGAGTCTCCCTCTGAATGCCTCTCTGCCGGCAGCCTGCTCCGGCGGGAAACAGACGCTTTCTATTCTTGCTATCTCGTCAAGATCTGCGAGCTTTGCTTTTCTTATGTTCAAATCCTACCCTTCTCTCTGCTAAGACTTCCCTGCTGCATACAGTATACCACATCGGCATACTCTTGTGCAAGCAGCCGGTCATGTGAAACTATCACTACTGCCGCACCGCCGTCTGCTGCCTTTCGCAGCTGTTCAAAAACGAGCCGTGAGTTTTCATCGTCAAGGTCGTTGGTCGGCTCATCGGCAAATATAGCCTGCGGTGAATTTACAAACGCACGGGCTATCGAAAGTCTGCGAAGCTCACCGCCCGACAGCGATCCGGGACGGGCATCGGCAAGCTCTGTCAAGCCGAACCGTTCAAGCAGCCCATCTGCTGCAAAACGGTCTTTGCCCTTGCCTATGACTGCTGACGGGAGCAGAATGTTCTCCCTTACAGTAAGTGTGCCGACTGCACTTTGCACCTGCGGGATATAGCCTGTCTGCCTGCATCGGAGCAAGGAAAGCTCCGTGTCGCTGAGCTTGTAAACATCGGTACTGTCATAATGAACCGTACCGCCCGATGCACAAAGCAAACCCGAGAGGATATTCAGCAGCGTGCTTTTTCCGCTGCCCGAGCGTCCGTTTATCAGACAGACCTTTCCGCTTTCAAGGTCAATATCCGTGCTGCAAAGCACCTGCACCTCGCCCGATATGCCTTTGCGTTTATAGCTTTTGCTTATATTGCGTGCTGTTATGATCATCTGTCAGTCACCCTCTCTGAGTATCCTTCCCGTATCTATACGGCTCAGTCTGTACGCCGAATATGCCGAAGCAAGAGGTCCTGTGACCGTCACCGCTGCCAGTGCCGCAAACGCATAGCCTGCTGCCGTCAAAGCATCGGGTGTGAGCAGCGGCAGACCCGCCTTTCTCTCGATGAGCCTGCTGAACGGGAACACGACTGCGGTACAGATCCCTATCCCAAGCACAGCCCCGACAAAACATATCACAAGTGAACCCAGGAGCACCTGTGCTGCGAGCCTGCGGCGTGAGAATCCGACTGCCCTCAGAACTGCGAACTCACGCTTACGCTCGTTGATAAGCACCGTGAAAACGATAAGCATTATGACCGCAGAAAGCAGCCACACCGCTGTTATCAGCAGTCTGACGCTGCCGGAGATGACGGACAGCTTATCGGCTGTTCCCGTTATCATTGATTTTGTGCGGACTGCCTGTACGCCGTCTATGCCGAGGTTTATGCTTGCAGTTACCTCGTCTATGTCATATCCGTCCTTTACCTTTATGTAAACGGAAGAAATGACATCTGCGGGATCCTGCTTTGACAGCACGGAGATACCCTTTGACTCTGCCGCCTTTATCAGCCCACGGACAGTGTCAGATCCGGCATATATCGCCGTGTCAAGTCCCGTGCCTGTCGTTTCGAGCTTGCCGACAGCCTTGCATTCAACACCGTAGAGCGTCAGGCTGTGCCCGACTCTTGTTGAAAGATCCGAACCGACGACTATCTCGTTTTTTCCGAGTTTGCCGCTGTAAGCCTCACGCAGCCACGGCTTTACCGAAAAATCGGTGTCCTCATCAAATCCGATTATCTGCACCTGCACCGTGCAGCACTCGGCATTTGCGGAAACAAGGAAATACTGTGCAGAAAGCTTATCAACGCCGTTGATAGCTGCGAGCTTGTTTGCGATATCCTTATCCATATAGAAATATCCCGGAGTGCCCTGCAGCAGGATATTTTCAAGCTTGACTTTTTCGGAGGCACTTTCGGGCAGAACTATTATGTCAGCACCGAGCCGCTGTTCAAGACTGTCTATGCCGTTTTGAAGGCTCACCGATATCACTGCACCGCCGTAAACTGCCGCCGACATAACGATACATATGAACAGCAGAGCAAACGAACGCAGCGGCTTTCCGACGATGCTTTTGTAAAGAACTCTTTTTATGCTCATTGTGTTTTCTTTGCCTTGACAAAGCCTGCGATGACATCAGCAAGTGTGATAGCTGCAAGCACTGCCGATACAACAATGACTGCCGGCTTGAATGTCGAACGGCACGCCATGCTTTCCATCATGCAAAGATTTATCACTGTGCCCGGAATGAATATCACCGATACCGACAGTGCAAAAACGCCTATCGAAAGACCTGTCTTTATCTTCTCGTCGGGGAAAACGATACGCACGAGTGCAAGTGCTGTAAGCACGATGCCTGCAAGTATCACCGCATTCTGTGCCCAGTGGCACGCCATAAACTTTCCGTCGTGTTCACCGCACGCCTTGAAAAAAGTGAATGCTCCGATCGTGAGCACAAGAGCTACAACGCCCTCGGCGATCCCAATTATCGTTCTCTTCATTTCATTTTACCTCCAATTCTGTTTAAATCATATACTCCGGCTGAGGCTGTGCCTGTGCCAGCTCAAAGAATTCAAGTATCGACTTTCGCAGTGCAAGGAACTCCGTTCCACCCCTGTGGCGGGGTCTGGGCAGATCTACGCTGACGATGCTGCTTATCTTGCCGGGACGGGGTGTCATTATCACGATGCGGTCGCTGAGGTATATCGCCTCGTCGATGTCGTGGGTGACAAGGATCATAGTTGTTCCTTGCTTTTTCCAAAGCTCAAGTATCTTGTCCTGCAGATCTGCTCTGGTGAATGAATCCAGTGCACCCATGGGCTCATCCAGAAGCAGTGCCTTCGGATCGTTTATAAGCGCCCTTGCGATAGCGACTCGCTGTGCCATACCGCCCGAGATCTGATGCGGATAGGATCTTTCAAAGCCTTCCAGTCCGACCATCGAGATATAGTCCTTTACCTTTGCCTTGTCCTTCTTGAATATCCCTCGTGCCTTCAAGCCGTATGCTATGTTGTTCTCCACCGTCAGCCATGGGAAAAGCCCGCCCTGCTGAAAAACATAGCCACGCTCGGTCGAAACGTCTTTTATCCTGCTGTCATCTATCGACAGCTCGCCCGACCGCGGTTTATCAAGTCCGGCGATAAGACGCAGCAGCGTCGTCTTTCCGCAGCCCGAGGGTCCGATGATAGAGATGAACTCACCCGCTTTTATATCCAACGAAACATCGTGCAGAGCCTCGACCCTGCCGCCGTCGGCATCGGTGTATACCCTGTTGACGCCGTTTATAGAGATACTGCTGCTCATTTTTTCAAAACTCCCTCCTGCCATCTCAGCGTGCGTTTTTTGATGATGCCGATAAAGTGATTTATCAGCGAGAACAGCACCGCCATTACAACGATAGCTGCGAGCACCTTGTAATATGCGCTCCACACTTTGGACTGGTTTATGTAATAGCCCAGACCGCCCGGCTGACCGAGCATCTCGCTCATCACGAGCGTCGTGAACGCCATTGCATTTGCCGAGCTGATGCCCGTAAAGATACTTGGCATAGCGTGCGGTATCGCAACGTGGATTATAAGCCCGAGCTGACTGCTTCCGAGTATCCTTGCGGCTTCATAGGTCTGCTTCGGCGTTGACTGTATGCCCTGTGCAGTCAGAAAGGCAATCTGGAACCACGCACATATCACGATAAGGAACACGGCTGCCGTAAACGAGTTTGGCAGCAGAGTCAGTGCGAACGGCATCCACGCAACAGCAGGCACGACACCCGTTATTTTGAGCACAGGGAACACCCAGTAGTACACTTTCGGGAACCAGCCGATCAATATGCCTGTGCCCACGCCGAGTATAACTCCGCAGGAAAAGCCCGCAGCATAGAGCCTCAGCGAATACAGCGTGTTCTGTACCACATAGTCGCCGTCTGCAAGGTAAGCCTCGATGACCTGTGCAGGACCGGGGAAAAACGGCTGTGCGAGCCACTGCAATTTTGTTCCGCCGATGTCCCACAAAGCAAGTGCGACACCTATCGCAAAACGAAAGGCTGCATTTTTGCAGTAGACCTTTCTTCTTGCTTTTACAAAGAACGCTCTTATGCCTGCTGTGCCGTATATAAGCATCAGCACGACCAGCACAAATATATACGCATCGTTTATCGTCAGGTCGATGTTAAGACCGAAGACCGACAGCGTGTATGTCTTGAATTCGACCGCAGCCTTCTGCGGAAATGCGATGTTGACTATTATCGCAATAAGAAAGCCTGACAGTGTCAGCAGCAGCTTCAGTGCAAAATAACCGTTGTGCTTGTATCCCCACCTGACTTTCGGCTTTTCTTTTTCACCGACTGTTTTCGGAGCGTTCAGCTCTAACGCAGCGGCATTATCCATACTATCTCTCCTCACTCGAATTTCAAAGGGCGGCTTTGGGACCGCCCCTGAACAACACTTATTTTACATCGACCTTCTGATATATCTTCTTAGCAAAATCAGCGGGATCGCTCTTGAGATAGCCTATCTTTGAAAGGCCGTCCACAAAATACTTTACATCGCTCTCGACTCTGCTGTCCCAGTTGTCGTTGTGCTTGTCTGCCGACGGATAACCGTAGCTCTTTACAAGCTTTACAGCGAGCTCCTTGTCCTCGATAGAAGCGTATTTCTTTTCAACGATTATATCTACTGCCTTCTCGGGATTCTCGTAGATCCATTCCTGTGCCTTGCGGTAAGCTCTGAGCAGTGCTGCGATCTCATCGGGCTTTTCGTTGAGCACCTTGGTCGATGCGTAAAGGAAGCAGCAGAAACGATCCTTGAAGTACGGGTCTGTACCCAGATCGAACAGTATCCTTACATCGCCTGCTTTTTCGTGGATAGACCCGAGCGGATCCCACAGAGCCGCAACATCTATCTCGCCCTTTGCAAGAGCCTCAAATTCAAGGTTTCCGTCAGAGTACGGCAGGAACGTTACCTCGCCCTTTGATGCATCGGCAGAGATGCCGGCGTTTTCGAGCCACAGTGAAGCCACCTGATGAGGAGTGCCGCCTATCTCGTCAACGCCTATCTTCTTGTCTTTGAGATCCTGTACGGTCTTTATGTCCGAATCGGGCTTTACCGCAAATTTGATACAGCCCTCGTGCAGACCGTCAACGACCTTTACATCTATGCCGTTCTCGATAGAGGGGAAGAACTGAAAGTCTCCGTTGACTATCGGTATAGAGCCGTTGTTAAGTCCTATCTTTCGTGTTTCAAAATCCGCAGAGATGAGGTTCACATCAAAGCCCTCCTCTGCAAAATATCCGTTTTCGTATGCAATATATATCGGTGCACCGCAGAGTGCTCCGTCCCTGCCGGGAATGTCTATCTTGCCGTATTTGTAGTCTGCCTTTTGGGAGCTTGCCGATGAGCTGTCACCCGATTTGGATGAATCGCCCTTTGACTCGCTCACCGAGCACGATGCCAGAAGCACTGCTGACAACACAAATGATAATACCTTTACTCTTGCTTTCATTTTTACTTTCCTCTCCATAATGTTTATTTTCTTGCTGCTGCAATACCCTTTGCTGCCGGGATCCTTGCGATAACACCTTCATAAAGGATCACGCCGAACGCCACGCCGCCGATGCCCTGAACGACATTTCCCGCAACACCTGTGAGTGCAGTCGTAACAGAGCTGTAAAGGAACGCTTCAAAAACAGCATATCCGACTATCATCACCAGTTCTGCCGCCACAGCAGAAACTATCCTGCCGACAATGCTCGGTGTACGTTTGCTCAGTGCCTTGTACACAGCGTAGGCTGTGACCGCCACCAGTCCCTTGATAATAAAGGTAGGCAGTATATATACCGTGTATCCCGCAAACAGATCGCTCAGTGCCGAGCCTATGCCTGCTGCTGTGCCGCCGTAGAGCGGACCGAGCAGCCAGCCGGCGATGTTCACAAAGCAGTCACCGAGGTTGATATAACCCTTTGTCGGTGTGGGTATCCTTATTATCATCGTTGAGACTGTTATTATTGCCGCAAAAAGACCTGCCAGCACAAGCAGCTGTATCTTTTCATTTTTCTTTCCTGACATAATTTCTCACTTCCCTTTGTAGTATAATTGTTTTACAGCAGACCTGCGGCTTTGAATGCCTGCTCAAGATCTGCGATAAGGTCGTCTGCATCTTCAAGACCTGCGGAGATACGGATAAGGTTGTGCGGTATATCCGCAAGCTTCAGCTCGTCCTCGCTCAGCTCGCTGTGAGTGGTGTTGGGTGAATCGACGATCAGCGAACGGGCATCGCCGAGATTTACGTGATAGTGGAACAGCTTGATGTTATTGATAAACTCAGCTTCCTGCTCGGGTGTTCCTTTTATGCCGAACGAGAGGACTCCGCCGCCTCCGTTCGTGAGATGCTTATCTGCAAGCTCTTTGAACTTGTAGCTTGCAAGGCTCGGGTGACGCACCCATTCGACTGCCGGTGAGCTTTCAAGGTAAGCTGCGAGCTTTGCAGCGTTTGCACTCTGCTTTGCAACTCTCTCGGAAAGCGTTTCAAGACCGATGATGCCAAGGTAAGCGTCCTGCGGTGAAAGAGCAGCTCCGAGCAGATTGAGATAAACAAGTATCGCACGGAAGATAAAGATGTTATCCGGGAAAATATCTGCTGTGCTCTTTCCGCCAAGCATCACGATAGGCTCATAGAACTGCGGATACTTTTCTTTCGTATACCAACTCATATCTCCGTTGTCGAGGATAAGTCCCGCAATGATATTGCCGTGACCTGTGAGTGCTTTTGTTGCTGAATATACAACTATATCTGCACCGTGCTCAAGCGGTCTGTAAAGATAAGGCGTAGCAAGGGTGTTGTCAACTACAACCGGTACACCGTGCTTGTGTGCGACCTTTGATATTTCATCAATATCAAGCAGATATGCGTTAGGGTTGCTTATAGACTCAACGTAGACAGCCTTTACATCGTCGGTTATCTGCTCCTCAAGCTTTTGTGGATCAAGCACCGCATCGGTGAGCTTTATCTTTATTCCAAGCTCAGGAAAAAGTCTGTCAAAGGCATCTATCGTTCCGCCGTAAAGATAAGGCGATGCAAGTATCGTGCCGCCCTTTGAAGCAAGGTTCAAAAGCGTATAGCTGATAGCTGCCATTCCCGAGCCAACTGCAACAGCGTTTTTTGCACCGTCAAGAGCCTTAACCCTTTCTGCAAAGTATGTGACCGTCGGGTTTCCTACCCTTGTGTAAAGATAGCCTGCCTCTTTGTAGGTAAAAAGATTCTGTGCGTGCTGTGTGTTTTTGAAATCATATGATGTGGTCTGATAGATCGGGGGTGAGATCGCAAGGTTGTTGTCCTTGGAATCATATCCTGCCTTGATCTTTTTTGTGTCAAATTTTAATTCTGCCATAAGATGACTCCCTTTCGGTTTTTTTATTTCGTTTTTCTGCGATGTGTTCAGTGTAGCCTAAAACTGCCTGTGGGTCAACAAAAAAACGTGACATCGTTATCACCAAGCGTCTCTCACAGGCGATGTTTTCACGTATTTTCTGTCGATTTCGCAGAAAAAAACAGCCGGAACAAGCGGCTGAATACAAAAGATGATAACGTTGTCAAGCCTTGCAGAAGGGCGTTTGAGCTGCATCACGAGCTCCGGCGAAGGGCTGATAGCGGCTGGCTCCGTGAGATTATAAGAAATCGTTATCATAAATGGCTTTGGCTATAAACATAAGCTATAACGCTCAATAAAAAAACTGTATTACCACGCCCTTGACAACCGGTTTCAATTATGATATATTTTCAGTTATCAAAGGAAAGGGAGCGATGCATTTGACACTTTTACAGATAAATTATGCTCTGACCATAAAGGAATACGGCTCTATGAACAAGGCGGCAGAGCATCTGGGCATCTCACAGCCCACGCTTACAAATGCCGTTCAGGAGCTTGAAAAGGAGCTTGGCATGCAGATTTTTCTCCGCACGCACAAGGGGGCTGTACCGACAGCCGAAGGCGAGGAGTTCCTTCAGAACGCATCGCAGCTTTTCAGACAGTACGAGCTTGTGTGCGAAAAATACATAAACAAAGATTTAAAGCGCAAGTTCGGTGTTTCAACGCAGCACTATACCTTTGCGGTCGATGCATTCATCAATACTGTTAAGCAGTACGATACACTTGAATTTGATCTTGCTATCCGTGAGACAGAAACTCTAAATGTCATCAAAGATGTCGGCAGCCTTAAAAGCGAGATAGGCATACTGTACATAAGCAATCTCAACCGCAAGCTTATCAGCAAGCTGCTCGACGAATACGAGCTGTGCTTTACAGAGCTGATAAAATGCCGTGCATATGTCTATATGTACTGCGGTCATCCTCTCGCCAAAGAGCCGTCGCTCAGTCTTGAACAGCTCGCAGCTTATCCTTGCCTGTCGTTTGAACAGAACGGAATGGACGGCTACATCTTCGCTGAAGAGATACTCAGCGAGAATAACTATCCAAGGACGATAAAAGCGACCGACAGAGCAACGATGGGCGAGCTGATGCGTTCGCTGAACGGCTATACGCTGTGCTCGGGGATACTTACCCAAATGTTCGGCAGGAGCGAATATGTCGTCGTTCCTTACAGAGAGGACACCGAAAACCCCAACAGCATTATGCAGATAGGCTACATCAGAAAGAAATACGCCTCACCGAGCGAGATATGTCAAACGTATATCGGAGAGTTGGAAAAGAGCCTGCTGAACAGCACTGTCGGATAACACTGCCGCTGTTTGCAAAAAGGGTCACAGACGGCAGAACAGAGTATATCATCTGATATGAAAAACAGCACTTGTACACAAAGTACAGGTGCTGTTTTATCGCAAAAATATTCTCCCGATCAGATAAAAAAACAATAATGCGGGCTCAGTTCTTTTACGTCTGCGATGATTTTTCTCTGAGACGATATGTCCTATCTCTGCCTGTTCCCTCGGCAACTGCAATGCCGTCCTCGACCAATTCCGAGAGCAGTCTTTTTATCCTTGCAGATCTTACTCCCAAAAGCTTTGCGAGTTCGCTGCTTTTTGCGTTCACATGATCTGTAAGGTATTCAATGATAGTGTCCTTTCGTATATCAGCGAGCTTCTTTTTATCTATGCGTTTTACCGTCACTTTTTTATTGTAGGTGACCTTATCGTCCGTCAGAACAGAAAGCGACAGCGTTATCCTCTCCGGGTCAAGATTCTCATTGTCTGTGAGCATAGCTCATTATACAACGCTGAATAAGGAGAAGTACGGAGAAACTCGAAACGGTAAATAATTTTTTCATCAAGGTTCTAAGAAAATTATACTACAGCAAAATTATATCACATTTTTTTAATAATAGCTATTATCAAATACACAAATAATACCTATGTTGTATGTGCATATTGCATATATGATTATATCAAATTACTCGCTGCTGTTTTATAGGATTTAGTATCTGCTTATGTTATTATACTGAATGGTGGGTCTACATTTGGCTGTTTTAATAATATTTAGCGAGGCAGCACCGGCAAACAGCGTAGATACGCCTTTTTATATTTTCACTGTCGTGTCGCTACCCTCAGGTGCTAGTGATCGCAAGGTCGTGTGGGTTCAAGTCCCACCATCTTCACTAACTAAAGCCGTGATGCTCCGAGGAAATCGAGGAGTATTGCGGTTTTTGTTATAGTGCAGTGTGCAGACTTGAACCGTAGCGACCAAAGGCATTTAAGGCTTTGGTCGGTTTGTCAACCTCGTCCCACAATCTGCACCACAAAAGCTCGCAAAAGCGGGCTTTTTCTTTTTGTATTATTCTTGTTGGTCCTTGTCTGGTCCTTATTGGTACTTACCGCCGCAGCCTGTTCAGACTGCGGTCTTTTCATCGTCCGTTCTGTCAAACAGAGCATTTGCAACGGCTCTCAGGTTTTCGGGTAGATGTATGTTTATTATTTGCACCTCCAAAACAAAAACAGCCGGGTTTTATCCCGACTGTAGCTGCATGATCTTACATTTATCTCACCTTACAGATCCTCGTATCTGAGGCCGCACAGGTGGTACTCCTCATCCCTCATGATCTCAAACGGGACACCTGCTTGTTCAAGCTCGCAAAGCAATGCTTCAAAAAGCTCCCTTGATGAATTGCACTGAGCTAAGGCAACAAAGAAGCTGTTGTTTATGCAGGCGATCTCGCAAATAACATCGATCGAGCGCACTTCCGCAAGACCATAAAGCTCTTTGATATACGGGTCAAGAGGACCGAAACTGCGGCTTTTTTCATAGGAGACTGCTGCGGTCCAGCGAACCGCTGATGCAGCTTTTGGAAGCATATCCAGTTTCATTTGCAGCGGCATCGCATTCATTTTTTCAAAGCCCATTTTTCTTGTTTTTATATACCACGCTGAATTTTCGGGCTGTGCCTGGAGCATAAGCTGACCTCTTGTCAGGGTGCACGACTTCATGATATCATCAAGCTGACGTTCTTTGGGGAAATCAAGCTCGTAGGCATTGGCAAACATTCTGTAATTCTCGAAATTACCAAGCATGGATTTATGGTCTATCGCCACGGACACGGTGACAGTTTTTTCGCTTTGGGGATCAACACGCCTTATTGCCCTTGCGATTAGCACCGCCATGATCACATTCGGGCTTCCGTCGTTTTCCTTGCAATATTTCATTACAGCGCTCACAGGCAGTTTAAGGTAATAGATATGATCCGCTTCACCGGTTAGTGACGGAAGACGGTAAAAATCCGCAGTTGGTTTTTTCTCATAAAACGGTCCTTGTATGCTGTCGGTATCAACAGCTGCAAAAGGGTCGCCTGTTTCAGATAAGGGTGCCTCGCTTCCGGGCAGACGAAAACCCTGAGCAGGAAAAGATACTCCTGTTTTCTTGGAAAGATACACAAATAGCAGGCTCTTAAAAAAAGGCGATACACCTGCACCGTCAGACAAAGCATGATTCATTTCAAGGCAGATTCGGTTTCCCTCATATTTGATCGCTGCAAGGTGATAGTTAGCTTCTTTTGACGCAAGCTCTATCGGTGCCCAGGTATTTCGCACGGTCATGGGCAGCGGATTGGGTACAACAACGATATCGTTATCCTCGATCTTCGCTCTTACATAAAAATACGCAAAACGTTCACGGAGCTCCAGGGCAGCTTCTTTCAGCAGTTCTCCGTCTATCTCCTCGGTAAGCACCGCTGTAACACCCATTGTCATGGGATTTTCAGGGGAGCACGAACACAGCATAGGGTCGTAGTAATGTTTAGCCATTTGTATCCCTCCGATTATTACTTCACTGATCTTCTCACCAACTTCAAAAAGTCATGTCTTTAATCTGCCGGTCCCAAAAGCATAAATGGTAATATACATTATAACGTCTTCGCATCAACTGTTTCTTCACGCCGGAAACGTATAATGTTACGGTTATAGCCGGTGGTCACAAGATACGCTTTTTCCTTCTGCGATTCCATCAATCCGCTGATTATCAGGCTGCTCAAACCGTCTATATGAAGATCGGGGTCAGTGATATCAAACAGCTTTCCCGAGTCACGCTCGATAATAAGGACAGAGTCGTCTTCAAAAAAAAGGGAAATCTCTATCAGAACAGGCTTTTTAGCCTGTTTGTTCTTTTCCAAAACGGTCAGACCGATCTCTTCCACAAAGAGAGAAGCACGCAGCGCTTCCTGCTTCTGATAACCGTGGGACAACAAAGCGTCCTCCACTTGCCTTGAGAGCTTGCCCGCACTTTCGGCTGTCAGCTTGTCGTCCATCACAACGATCTCGGATCCCATATCATTCAGAATAAAAGGGAAATTTTCTTTTCCAAAGCGCAGATATACAAAGATCAGCGCAGTTATCAGCGTCAGAAGCGGTGAAATGATAAATCCGACCCACATACCTTTCAAACCGAAGATCAACCCCCCAAGGATAGGAAGTCCCATATACAGCGCACCGTTTTGCAGGCAGGCAAAGCAAGTTGCCATTTTGATACGGTCGATCAGCATATAGTAGGAGGTCATAAGGGAGACTGTGCTGACAAAGATAAATCCCAGGGACACGATCCGTATGGCAGTCATTGACGGTGCAAGAGCTGTCCCGTCCGTGATTCCGAAAAGAGCGCAGAACTGTTTTGCAAAAATACAGATCAGCACAGTTGCTGCCACACCCTGGATCACCGCCGCTTTCGCTGCGGACTTCATCACTCTTTTGATAAGGCATGGGTTCTTTTCTCCGAAATATGTACCGATAAGCGGCTGCATCGCCATTCCGACGCCGTCCAGCACCACACCGAATTCGATCAGACTGACGACTACGGCGAGAGTGATAAGCCCTGTATCACCGTAATTCTTTGACACAAATCCGATAAGAACGTAGTCCATAAGCGCCCAGCACAGATAGACCGAGGAATCAACTATGCTGTACCTCGACGTCATAAGGAAGTCCTTAAACGAAAGATGCCACACAAAACGCAGAGTGTTCCCCTTGCGGAAGAAGTGCCAGATACAGGCGAAAATACCGAGTGTGTTTCCGATTATCGATCCGAGGATTATACCTGTCATACCCATAAACTTTGCAAGAATGACAGAGCACACAATGTTTCCGCCGATCTGGAAAACGTAGCAGATATTGTTGCACAATTCATCTCCGTCGCTGTAGACCATCTGTTCGAGATAAAAAATAACGATCGTCAGCAAAGCGTTGAGCGGAGTGAGCATATAGTATTTCAGCGCTTGCTCACGGATCTCCCCCGAGACACCGTTGATGCTGAAATAAACGTCCTGCATCAGAAAGATAGCAAGTGCAGATAACAGTCCGATCGAAAGACTGACGATCAGTCCCTGACCGAATATCTCGTCGGCACGTTTCTTTTTCATCGCCCCAACTTCTCTTGTAAAAACTATTCCCACTCCGGTGGAACAAAGATCTCCGAAAAAGGTCACTATCCCGGTTATGGGTGTGATCGCATTGATCGCCGCAACTCCTGATTTGCCGACAAAATAACCTGCGATGATGCTATCGCAAAGGAGCATTATGTACATGACCGCTTTTGTAAAAATACCCGACAAAAGCATTGATCGGAATTTTCGTTCGCAAAACCCATTCATAATGATGAACCTGCCTTTTTGTGATATGCTGCTGTGGATCCTCAATTCTTGTTGTTATGCCATTGTGTTCTCCGATCGGAAGTGATGATCTGCGGTCACTGTATATCGAACACAGCATCAAGGCCGGTGTTTTGCAGCACCTCCGAAAAGTTCTGACCGACGTTGATAAGTTTCATCGTGCCCTTTGCCCCCTTCATCTTCTTGAACGCTGCAAGAAGTATGCGAAGTCCGGCAGAGGAAACATAGTCGCACTGGGCAAAATCAAGTGTGAGTGTCTGCACGCCGTCAAGCTCGCTGTCAACAAGTGCGGACAGCTCAGGTGCGCTCAGCGTGTTGAGTTCGCCTGACAGGCGGACAGTCAGTTCATTTCCGCTTTTTTCTTTGGTAAGTGTCATAGCAAATACTCCTGTTCATCTATTATTTGATGGTAAGTACGACCATCGTGATATCATCAAACTGCGGGACTCCGTTAGCAAAAGCTCTGATATCGGCAAGGATGTTCTCAAGTGCCTTTTCACCCGGCTCGTCCCTGGTGCTATCCAGTATTTTTTTCAATCGTTGGGTGCCGTAGAGCGCATTCTCACAGTCGTGCGCTTCCGTGACGCCATCGGTGTACAAAAACAATCGGTCGCCCGGTTCGAGTGTGATCTCAGAGTGCTTATATCTCGTAAAATCCATTCCTCCAAGGAAGAGTCCGTGTACACTTTCTATCAGCTCGCACGGCTTACCTTTACGCTGCAAAACAGGGTAATTATGACCTGCGTTTGTGTATTGAAGCGTCATAGTTCGGGTGTCAAGAATTCCGATCCACGCTGTGGCGAACATTGACTCATCGTTGTTCTCGCACAGTCGTGCGTTGACGGCGTTGAATATTTCCGACGTGGTGTCTTTTGTAAGAGTGTAGTCCTTAATCATAGTCTTGGACTTCATCATAAAGAGTGCAGCCGGGGTTCCCTTGCCGGATACATCGGCGATCAGAAAACATAAATGGTTTTCGTCAATGGGAAAATAGTCATAGAAATCGCCGCCCACTTCTTTTGCGGTATTCATACTGCCTCGCAGGATGATCTGTGGGAAATCTTCAAAATCCGGTGCAGCGGAAGGCAGTGCATCCGCCTGGATCTTTGATGCGATACGCAGATCGGTCTCGACCGCCTCTATATGCGCCTTCGTATCAAGGACGGCGTGAGTGCTGAGGTTGGTTACAAGATAGACAAGCGCAAGAGAGGTAGGCAAGGATGTTTCAATATAAATATCCGCACCTTCGCCAAGGATCAATATCTGGATCCAGTAAATGATAGGTGCAATGGCGCCGAAAACGAACACGCTCGTGGGGATCTCCCCTCCGGCAGGTCTTTTTTTCTTTCCCAGCGTGAGAAAATAGATCGCAATAAGCAGAGGAGAAAAAACGTAAGAATACACCATACCCTGAAATAGGCTCTCGAACAGCACCATACTTTCAATGGCTCCGTCCTCATTCACCCAGAACAGCAGCCGTGTCCAGGGAGTAGTGATGCAGATCAGCGTAATGACCGCAACCGGTATTGCGTAGCATATAACTATCCAGGTTTTTTTCATCTTTATGCCGAAACGTTCTATCAAATAACGGTTCAGGTAAACGGCAAAAATAAGAAACGTAATGCAGTATCCGCCGGTGGATATATATTTCAGCACACCGGGCACATAACTCTTTTTTTCAAACACAGTCCAAAGTGTCTCAAAAAAACACTTTGCTATGCCGAAGATCAACATAAGAGAGATATAATCTTTGACTTTTTGTTTGTAAAGGAAAATATTGTTGGCAAGCAAAATAGCCATCAGTATCGCTGAAACGATCAAAGTTTCCACAAGCAGTCGGTCAGCAAGAGTATTCATATCATATTCCCTTTCGTTCTGTTGGCCGTTTGATCGAAAATGCACTTCGGTTAAAGCTCATTGTGGTCAGATAACGCCGGTTCACACCGGGCTTTCCCATATAGGCGGAGACTGCGAAAGCGGCTAATGAGGTAACGCTTACGTCCTCAGAAATGAAACCGACCGGTATCATCAACGCCGCAGTCCGGCGCACCGCATCTCTTCGCAAATTCCTCAGCCGAAACGTCTTTAAAACTTGTACGCTTCAATACAGCAAGATCTGGTTTTATCATGGGGTAACAGATAAGATCCTGAATTTTAGATTTGAAAGTTAATTTGTTTGTATTATACCACAGCTTAAAATAAAAGTCAATTATTACGGGCAATTCCCGGGGCATTTTGAAGCTTTTTGCCCCACATCTGACTGTGCTTCATATCTGTCATTTTTCCCTCTTTCCAAAATCAAAAGAGCCGGGCGTATCTGCCCGGCAATAGTTCCTGTTATGGTTATAAAATGTTTTTGCGTATGTATTCTCTGATCTGCTCTGCAAGCTTTTTGTTTATCTCTGAGTTTTTGTTGATGCCGTCGTTGAAATTAAGGCGGAGATAATACTTGTCCTAATACTTCCCCGACCCGAAGCCGGAAACATCAAGCCCGCTCAGAAAGTCACGCACTGTCAGCCATTGCTCAGGCGTGACACGGTC
>CAMZIK010000045.1 GCA_947307175.1 uncultured Clostridia bacterium | reverse complement strand
CGGTGGGTGGAAAGTGGGGTGGGGAAAGGGCTTGGCGGAGGTGGGGAGAGTGGGACGAGGCGACAGGAATGTACGGCTTTTTGTGTGCCAAATTATGAACGAAAAAATTGTGCAGGTATACAAAAAATAGAAATTAGCTTTACTTTTTCGCTAAAATATGTTATAGTTAAGTCAGAATAACAAAAATATAGTAATTATTTTAATTAATTGGGAGGTATCAAGCATGAAAAAAAGGATGCTATCATTGTTATCTGCAATTATCATAGTTTTATCTTTTTTATGCTCCTGTGGAAATGATGAACCTGAAATTGAAACCCAAAATTCAACTAAAACAACTACGACGACAGAGGCAACGTCATTTAGAGGACCGCCGAAAGTTTCTATTTCATCATTCAGCATGAAAAAAACACAGAGCGAATCTGATACGACAACGACAACATCAAAATCTTCCACAATACCAGAATCTACGACGACTAAATCTGAAACCGAAACAAAGTCAAAGACTACAACTTCAAAAACAACGACTTCAGAAAAGCAGACAACAACCACAGCTAAACCTGCTGAGCGTCCTGTCCCGGCAATTGTCAAGAGCATACTTGTTGAGACGAGTAATTCAAACGGGTTTGATAAGAGTTTTATGTACTATTGTAAGGAATATGGCTTTTCAGGGGAGTCAGAGGATGTTATGTGGTTTCAGGATATTGACGGTGACGGAAAACCTGATCTTGTTCTTGGCGGTCATACAGCAGTAACACCAAAAACAGGTCAGGGCGTATCAAACTGTTATTGTTTGTATCTCAGCAGCGGTCAGGGAAGTGATTATCTTGAATTCAAACCTGATTATGCACATCGGAATAAATATGGGCACAATGCTTTTGTATTACAGGCATACAGGGATAAGAATGGTGCACTAATGTTTACTCAGACACAATTTCACGCATATACCAGCGGTGACGGCGGCGACCCAAAATATGCAGGGAATTTCGGATTGTATGAGTATGATTTTAAAAATGGAAAGTCAGAAAAGGATAAAAAACTGTTATTGTACTATGGTTACCATCCGCAATTCGGTTCAGGAGCAGATGCATTCAGCTGTTCAGATGGTAATTATAATAACATCACAGCTGCACAGGCAAAGAAGTTCTACAAGAACTATTATTCTGATAAAACTCCTCTTAAAGCAAATGTTAAGACGATCAAGTATAGTGATTATCTGAAAATGAGCCAGAAACAGCGCCAAAAAGCGCTCACAGAATCATATTATGCTTTTTCTTATACTGTTGATAAGAGCATTAAGCCGTATGGGAAGGAGGTCTTTGATAAGATATAGGGATCATAAGTAAGCCTGTTGGCATGCTTTAATAAAGCTGAAAGGAATTATGTTAAGAAAAAAAGATTATTATGTTTTGTAATGGCGTTGGCGATGATTTGCGGCTCGGCGGCGGCGCTGCCTGAGGGCGCTTTCGATGAGTTCGCAAGCGTGTCGGCGAGTGCTGTGACTGATGGCGATTGGGAGTATGTTGTTCTTGATGATGACACCATCAGTCTGACCAAATACAATGGCGGCGGTGGAACTGTCACAATCCCAAGCACATTCGAGGGTAAGGATGTAGTTAGCTTTGGCACGATTTTCAAGGGTAACAATAATATTGCTAAAGTCATAATACCTGATACAGTTACGAATATTGCAGACAATGCTTTTAATAGTTGCCCAAATCTTTCAAGTGTGACTATTGGTTCGGGCGTAACTAACATTGGAGACTATGCATTTTATAACTGTGAACACCTTCAAGGTATTGCATTCCCAAATGGATTAACCAATATCGGAAAGTATGCATTTAATAATGATCAACAACTAAGAACTGTTCATATTCCAGGTACAGTAAAATCAATAGGTGATTATGCGTTTAATGATATGTACTGGCTAAATGAATTGATTATAGAAGAAGGCGTTGAAGTAATAGGAATCCGAGCATTTACAAGATGTGTTTTTCTAAAATCAATTACACTTCCTAAAAGTCTTACCAGTATAGGAAAGGAATCATTTGGCTATAGGAGTTATACACATGGCACATATATTATGTATGAACGTGATTCCAATCATCCAATTAGTTTTAATTGCTATAAAGACTCTGTTGCACAGGTTTATGCTATGAACAACAATAATTCGTATTTTCTTTTAGATGTAACAAAAGTTGATGCTAAAGACCCGACTTGTTTAGAATCTGGAAATATTGAATACTGGGTATATAACGAAGATGAGTACTATTCAAATAACCACGCAACAGGATTATTAACCGAAAAACAAATAATTATTCCTGCAACAGGTCATACCTGGTCTGATTGGGAAACAATCACAAAAGCAACCTGTACGACCGATGGTTTGAAGATGAGGTATTGCACAGCGTGCGGCAAAACTGAAAAGCCAAAGATAAAGAAACTTGGCCATGATTACATAGCAACTGTTGTTGAGCCAACTTGTACAAAGCAAGGATATACCGAGTATAAATGCTCAAGATGCTCGGATTCATACAAGGATAGTATCAAACCAGCCTTGGGGCATGACTATGTTGATACTGTTGTACCGCCTACCTGCACAAAAGGAAGGCTATACGCTGCACAAGTGTTCAAGATGCGGAAAAGAATATACGGACAGCAAAACACCTTTGGCAGATCATACACCTGGAGAAGCAGTTTCTGAAAATGTAGTACCGGCAACTTGTACGGCTAACGGAAAATACGATGAAGTCGTTTATTGTAAGGATTGTCACAAAGAACTGAGCCGAACAAAAAAAGTCATCAATAAACATGGTCATGGACGGCAGGGATTTCTCAGAGGACAGGGGATATACCGCCTACAAAGATACATACTGGACACCGCTGATGGAGACACTGGAGTTCGGGAAGCGTGACATTCACGAGACACGGCATACCTGTTCCACAATGCTCCACGAAGCCGAGATTTACCCAGCCAAGATTGCACGAATCCTCGGACACACTGGCAAGACGATTGCCGAGAATGTCTATACGCACCTTGATATTCAGGAGCTGATCGAGGTAATCAATAAGATATAAAAATAAGGAGATGTCAACTGACATCTCCTGTTTTTTAGCCATTTCTGAAGCACGGTAGCACTCACGTAGCACTCACCAAAATCTCACTCCAGAAAGTGAGTGCTACATGAGTGCTACGTGAGTGCTACAGTCGAATTTTCACCGATTCTCACCAATTCACTACATATAACAAAAGCCCCGAAACATCGAGCTTCGGGGCGATTTTGCGTATGGTTCCCAATAGGGGATTTTTATCTCTTTGAGAACTGTGGAGCACGACGAGCTGCTTTCAAGCCGTACTTCTTTCTTTCCTTCATTCTTGGGTCTCTTGTCAGGAAGCCTTCCTTCTTGAGAAGTGGACGGAACTCGTCGCTTGCCTGGAGCAGCGCTCTTGAAAGACCGTGTCTGATAGCACCAGCCTGACCTGTTACTCCGCCGCCTGCAACTGTGCAGACAATGTCGTACTTGTCAACAGTGTTTGTTACGCCGAATGGCTGACGAACAATCAGCTTGAGTGTCTCAAGTCCGAAATAATCGTCAATATCTCTTCCGTTTATTGTGATCTTGCCTGTACCCTCGTAAACACGAACACGGGCAACAGAATGCTTTCTTCTTCCGGTACCATAGAAATATGGTTTCTTTGATTCGTACATCTATATTGCTCCTTTCAATTACAGTTCGTATTTTACAGGCTTCTGAGCTGCATTATTATGCTCTGCACCCTTATATACTCTGAGTCTCTTTGCGCAGGCTCTGCCAAGTGAGTTGTGTGGCAGCATTCCTGTTACAGCGATGGTCATAGCTCTGTCGGACTGCTCAGCCATGAGCTTTGAGTACTTGATCTCCTTGAGACCGCCGATCCAGCCTGTGTGCCATCTGTAATACTTGTCCTCAAGCTTCTTACCTGTGAGAACAGCCTTATCTGTGTTGATGATGATAACGTGGTCGCCGCAGTCAGCGTGTGGTGCAAAAGTTGGCTTATGCTTACCACGAAGAATGTGAGCAGCCTTTGCAGCAACTCTACCGAGGGACTGACCCTCAGCGTCCAGAACATACCATGTGCGGGTTATATCCGCAGCTTTTGGCATATAAGTTGACATATGTTTTCCTCCGTTCAAAATATTAAATGATAGTCAGTTTCCGCAGAATACTCCTGCGGACTCGCAACATTGCCTATTATACATAATGTGCGGCAAATTGTCAAGAGCAAAAATGCCGAATTTTTAATTTATATCCCTCATTCTCTTAAAATCTCTCTGTTTTTCTTCAAATCTCTCGATTTCTCGTTTCTCATTTCACTTTTGAACTATATATTAACAGCCCTGAAAACCAATGAGCTTTCAGGGCTGGTTTTGCTTCTATTTATTTGTTTTCAGATGAGCTTTCGCTCTTGGAGGAGCTGTCGGTACCGTTTTTCTTATAGTCTATGAAGACCGCCTGGAAGAAGTCGCTTTTTTTGTCTTTATCAAGGCTTTCGCCGTCGATCCTGACTTCTGTTATCCTGAAATCGTGGTAGGCAAAACCGTCAAACTCAAGTTTTATGATTATGGTAAAGCTCTTTGAGTCGTGGTCGCCTTCGGCAGTGACTTCAAAGCCATAACTCGTTTTTTCAGCTTTCCAGTTCACTGTTTGCTTTGAATAAGCCTGAACACACTCTCCGATAGTATACAGTGACTTTCCCGAAAAATTATCGAGCTGGGAAACAGCGGTATTTGGTACCATGTCTACGACGCTGTCGGTTTTAAGGCGAAGCCCCTTGATGAAGCCGTTAGTGAGCAGAGCGCCTGCGCAAAGAGTCACACACGCAACACAAAGCATTGCCTCTCCGCCGACGAGGATCTGTCTTTTATAGATGTATATAGGCGGAAAGAGATAGGATTTTCCAAGGGTTATTGTGTTCACGTCATGCTTATCGAGCATTCTTTTATCAAGGGCGCAGCTCAGCGGCATCAGTATCAGGACCAATACCCACAGAACAATTGCGACCAAAGCGGAATAAGCATAGCGCTCAAGGAAAAGACCGATGATCGGCAGAAAGACCGCATAGAGTATATAGCCTATCGGCACTTTTGGTTTTTCCATAACGCCGTCATAGACGGTCGGTGTTTTTATATACATGATTTGCCTCCGGAATTTGATCTATAAACTATATATAATTATATATCATTTTTCCCAAATAATCAAGTGCCGCTGCTCATATATTGAATATCTACAAAAAACTTTTGCTTGTGCTGTGCAGATTTGTCATTAAAGGGGTTGACATTTTAGTTTAAAAGGTGTAATATTAACCTTGTGAATATTTAACCAAGTGAAATATTAAAGAAGGTGATGAATTGGATCAGAAGCTTGAAGAAAATATGCAGAAAATGCTCAACGCCCATAAGGAACTGAAGCAGGCTCTGCGCTCGCATCAGAGCAGGCATCAGCTGCGCTTCGGCGAGTTCGGCACAATGGCATGCATATTTGAAGTGGCACAGTCCAGCGGTAAGCCGTTTGTTGATACGGGTGTGCCGATGAAAACGCTGGCTGACGAGCTTAACCGTACACCTGCAATGGTGACTAAGCTTATCACAGGGCTTGAAGAACGCGGGCTTGTTCGGCGTGAGCTTTCCACAGATGACCGCAGGGGAGTCAAGGTATGCGTTACGCAGAAAGGCTACGATGTCTGGCAAAGCGACCATATTCTCTATCATCAGACGATCGAAGCGATAGGTGAAAAAATGGGCATGGATAGGCTCATGCTGCTTTTTGACCTCGCAGAAGAGTTCGTAAGGTTCAATAAAGAGGTCATCTGCGATACAGACAAAAAAGATAAGGAGAGTAACAATGGGTAAACTGATGAAGTATCTGGGAAGATACAAGCTTCAATGTCTGCTCGTGCTGGCGCTTCTTGTGGTGCAGGCGATATGTGACCTTGCGCTGCCGGACTACACAGCGGACATTATGGACACGGGAATAATGCAAAAGGGCGTTGACAGAGTCTCGCCTAAGGTCATAAGCGCTGAGTCGATGAAGGACATCAAGCTGTTTATGACAGAAGATGAGCAGAAGCTCGTTGATGAGGACTATGAGCTTATCGGAAGCATAAGCGAGACAGATGTTCTCCCCCTGGAGAAAACCGTCATAGAGGGAAAGGTCTATGTGCGAAAGGACCTTGATGACGAGCAGCTTGACAAGCTGGACGATAATATGAAAAAGGCTGTCGCTGTGTGCTATATGTCATCTCAGACGCAGTTTGACAAGATGACGGAAATGAGCGCTGGATCGAAAAAAACGGAAAGCAAGGAAAGCTCACAGCAGATGACGCCTGAAATGCTTGAAAAGCTGAAGGGCAAAACCATGCTGGATATGGTAAGGATGCTCGGATCGGGCGTATCGTTCAGGGAGCAGATGACCGAGCAGCTCGAAAAAACTTCGGATATGTCTTTGGATCAGTCCGCAAAGGCTTACATTCAGGCAGAGTACGACAAAATGGGAGTTGACCTTGACAGCCTTGAAAAAAGCTATGTCTGGAAAGCAGGCATAAAGATGCTCGGTATGGCGGGACTGATAATGCTTTGCACGATAGTTGTGTGCTTCCTTGCTGCAAGGATAGGCGCAGGCATTGGTCTTGATCTGAGAAAAGGCGTGTTCAAGAAGGTAATAAGCTTTTCCAATCAGGAAATGGACAGCTTCTCAACTTCAAGTCTTATCACCCGTTCCACCAATGACATCCAGCAGATACAGATGGTGCTGACGATAATGCTGCGTATGTGTATCTATGCGCCTATACTCGGTATCGGCGGTATTATACGAGTTCTCAATACCAATACGAGCATGATGTGGATAATCGGCGTTGCGGTGCTTGCAGTATCGGCACTTATCGCTGTTCTTATGTTCGTTGCAATGCCGAAATTCAAGATAATGCAGAAAAAGGTGGATAACCTTAACCTTGTAACCAGAGAGATACTCACGGGACTGCCAGTCATAAGAGCCTTTTCAAGAGAAAAGCATGAAGAAAAGCGCTTTGACGAGTCAAACACAGACCTCACAAAAACGATGCTTTTCACTCACAGGGTAATGAGCTTCATGTTCCCGGCAATGACACTGATAATGAACGGTGTGTCTATTCTTATCGTATGGATCGCTGCAAAGCAGATAGACATGGGAAATCTTCAGGTCGGAAGCATGACGGCATTCATTACATATGCGATAATGATAATAATGTCGTTTTTGATGCTGACAATGATCTCTGTTTTTCTGCCAAGAGCTGCTGTTGCAGCTGAGCGTGTAGATGAGGTGCTGACCTCAGAAGCGACTGTCAAGGACAGAGAAACTGCTGACCCGGAGAAAAAGATCACCGATGGTGTGATAAGGTTTGAACACGTTAATTTCAGGTATCATAACGCAGATGCAGACGTGCTTGAGGATATTGATTTCACGGCTCAGAAGGGCAAGACCACGGCTATCATCGGAAGTACGGGAAGCGGTAAATCAACGCTTGTGCATCTGATACCGAGGTTCTATGACGTGACCGGAGGAAAGATAACGATAGACGGCATAGATGTGCGTGATTATACACAAAGCAGCCTGAGAGATGCTATCGGTTTTGTTCCGCAGAAGGGCGTTTTGTTCAGCGGCGATATTGACTCGAACCTCGCCTTCGGCTGTCCCGATGCGTCTCATGAGCAGCTTGAAAAGGCTGCTGAGATAGCGCAGGCGACGGAGTTCATAACCGCTAAGCCAGAGGGCTTCAAGGCACCTATCGCACAGGGCGGAAACAACGTTTCAGGCGGTCAGAAGCAGAGACTGTCTATTGCAAGAGCTATCGCTAAAAAGCCAAAGATACTTATTTTTGACGATTCGTTCTCAGCGCTTGATTTCAAGACAGATGTTGCGCTTCGTAAGGCGCTGGGCGAGAACGTCAAGGATTCGACCATACTGATAGTTGCTCAGCGTATCGTTACGATAATGAACGCTGACGAGATAATCGTTCTTGATGACGGAAAAATCGCAGGAAAGGGCAAGCACCTTGAACTGCTCAGGACTTGCGAGGTATATAACCAGATAGTTCAGTCGCAGCTTTCAGAGGACGAATACAACAAACAGCTTGCACTTGCAGGCGGAAAGGAGGAGAACTGATATGGCAGGACACAGACACGGACCTCCGGGCGTGGTTACAGAAAAGCCAAAGAACTTTAAAAAGTCAATGGGCAAGCTTATAAAATATATGGCAAGCTACAAGCTCGGACTGTTTTTCGTTTTCCTCTTTTCAGTAGGCAGTACAGCGTTTGCAATCGCAGGACCGAAGATACTCGGAAGAGCTACTGAGACGCTCTATTCGGGACTGGTTGATAAGATACAGGGAACAGGCAGCATCGACTTCGGCAAGATTGGCACGATACTTCTGATACTCCTTGGACTGTATTTTATCTCGGCTATAATGCAGTTCATTCAGGGACTCATAATGGCTAATGTTTCCCAGAAGGTGTCTTACAGATTAAGAAAGGACATCGCAGCAAAGATAAACCGTCTGCCGATGAACTATTTTGACAAAAAGACAAACGGTGAGGTGCTTTCAAGAGTTACCAACGATGTCGATACTCTCGGAATGTCGCTCAACCAGTCGGTGACACAGCTCATCACATCGGTGACGACCATCGTAGGCGTGCTGATAATGATGCTGACGATCTCTCCGCTGCTTACGCTCGTGGCGATAGCTATTCTGCCTGTTTCGGGAATAATCATGGGATTTGTCATGAAACATTCGCAGAAATACTTCAAGCAGCAGCAGGAATACCTCGGTCATGTAAACGGACAGGTCGAGGAGGTCTACGGCGGTCATATGGTCGTCAAGGCATTTAACCGTGAGAAAGCTTCTGTTGAGGAGTTTGACAAGGCAAACGATGTGCTTTACAAGTCGGCTTGGCGTTCACAGTTCTTCTCGGGCATGATGATGCCTGTAATGATATTTGTCGGCAACCTCGGCTATGTTGCTGTTGCAGTTTTCGGCGCTGTGATTTCTCTTGATGTCGGCGATATCCAGGCGTTTATCCAGTACGTAAAGAACTTCACTCAGCCTATTTCTCAGATGGCTCAGGTATCTTCAATGGTCCAGTCCGCAGCGGCAGCTTCAGAGAGAGTATTTGAGTTCCTTGAGGAAGAGGAAGAGCCGCAGAAGGCTGAAGATCACGCTCCTGTTGCTATCGGTGATGTGACTGCAAACGTTACTTTCGACCATGTGAAGTTCGGTTATGACCCTGAAAAGATCATCATTCACGATTTCTCGGCAGAGGTGAAGAACGGTCAGAAGATAGCTATTGTTGGTCCTACGGGAGCAGGAAAGACTACGCTCGTTAAGCTGCTTATGAGGTTCTATGACCTTAACGGCGGCAGCATAAAGATAGACGGTCACGACATCAATTCATTTGACCGTTCAGAACTTCGTGAGGCATTCGGCATGGTGCTTCAGGACACTTGGCTGTTCAACGGCACTATAATGGAGAATATCCGCTACGGAAGGCTTGACGCTACTGATGAGGAGGTCATCGCAGCGGCAAAGGCGGCTCACGTTCACAGATTTATCGAGACGCTGCCCGGCGGCTACAACATGATACTCAATGAGGAAGCTTCCAACGTTTCGCAAGGACAGAAACAGCTGCTCACTATCGCAAGAGCTATCCTTGCAAACAACAAGATACTCATTCTCGATGAGGCGACATCTTCTGTCGATACAAGAACCGAGATACGCATACAGAAGGCTATGGACAATCTGATGAAAGGCAGAACGAGCTTTATCATCGCTCACAGGCTTTCGACTATCAGAGATGCTGACGTTATCCTCGTTATGCGTGACGGAGACATCGTTGAGCAGGGAAGCCACGACGAGCTTATGGCTCTCGGCGGATTCTACAGCGAGCTGTATAACTCACAGTTCGACCAGACAGCATAACTTTATTGGGGAAAACTCTTTTGGAGAAGAGTTTTCCCCAAACCCCTTTCAGAAACCTTTTAATGAATTTCAGCCAAATGGGTGCAAGACCCATATGGCTGAAATTGATTGAGGTTGCCTAGAGAGTATGAAGAAACACTGCTCAAATGGTATTCTACAATATAATTTAGCTGTTGAATGCCCAACAGCTAAACGCAAGAGTACAATATTTCGGACTGAAACAAAAGAGCGTATGTGTACAAATTTTAGTACACATACGCTTCCTTATTATCTCGTGCCTTTGACTACCACGGCTTTACTGTGCCGACTATCTGAGAGATGTTGTCGATATTGTTGTCTATGCAGTATTGCTCCAGTCCGTCGATGATCTTTATCGGTGCATATGGATCGTTGAAGATAGCTGCGCCGACCTGAACTGCGCTTGCTCCTGCCATCATTATCTCGACAGCGTCCTCCCACGTTGCAACGCCGCCCATACCCATAACAGGTATATTGACTGCGTTTGCGACCTGCCACACCATTCTTACTGCAACAGGGAACACCGCAGGACCCGAAAGACCGCCGACGTTATTTTTGAGGATAGGTCTGCCCGTCTTGATGTCGATGCGCATACCCAGCAGTGTGTTTATCAGCGAAACAGCGTCAGCACCGTTTGCCTCGACGCTTTTAGCTATGTCGGCTATGCTTGTAACGTTCGGGGAGAGCTTTACCATAAGCGGCTTGGTGGTAGCGTCCTTGACAGCTCTTGTGACCTGACCCGCAACTGCGCAGTCCGTTCCGAAAGCTGCACCGCCTGCTTTTACGTTAGGGCAGGAGATGTTAAGCTCGATAAGGTCAACGGCGCTGCCTTCAAGCATGGAGGCAAGCTCTGCACACTCCTCGACCGTTGCACCTGCGATATTAGCGATGATGCGTGTATCCTTGGTCACAAGGTTGGGCATCTCATATTCAAGGAACTTTTTCACGCCGCCGTTTTGCAGACCGACAGAGTTGAGCATACCGCTTGGTGTTTCGGCAACTCTCGGACCAGGGTTTCCCTCACGCCTATTGAGAGTTGTTCCCTTGACGGAGATACCGCCGAGCCTTGAAAGCGGATAGAAAGCCTCATACTCCCTGCCGTAGCCGAACGTACCGCTTGCAGGTATGATCGGGTTTTTGAATTCTACTCCGCAGAAATTCACGTTAAGTCTGCTCATTCAAAAACCACCTCCTTGCTGTCGAATACAGGTCCGTCCTTGCAGACATGCGAGTTGAACTCCTCACCGTTCTTGACCGTTCTGCATACGCATACCAGACAAGCGCCCACGCCGCAAGCCATTCTCTGTTCCAGCGAGACCTCGCAGTAGATGCCGTTTTCAGCGGCTATTTTTGTTATGTTTTTAAGCATTATCATCGGACCGCAGGCATAGATTATGTCTGGCTTTTCCTTTGCAAGCTCCTGCGTAAGAGCCTCTGTTACAAAGCCTTTTATACCAGCTGTGCCGTCATCTGTGCAGAGGATAGTCCTGTTTCCGTTTGCCTTGAAATCGTCCTGCAGAATTGCGATAGATGCGCTTCTGAAACCGCTTATAACAGTCGCATTTTCGCCGTACTCTTTAGCGATGCCGACCATTGGCGGAGTGCCTATTCCGCCGCCGATGCAGATAGCTTTCTTGCCCTTTTCAAGCACGGTAAAGCCCTTGCCGAGCGGAGCGATGATGTCCACGAGAGAGCCTTTTGCAAGCTGCGAGATTTTATCAGTTCCGTGACCTCTGACCTCAAACACAAGGCGGATAGTGCCCTTATCCTTGTCCACATCGCAGATAGAGATCGGTCTGCGCAGGAAAAATCCCTCCGCAGCGACCTGTGCGAACTGTCCGGGCATTGTTTCGGCTGCAATTTCGGGGCAAAGCACGGTGATGTCGAATATGCCTTTTGCTATCGCCTTTTTCTCGGCGATGATAAATTTACCTTGTTTGTACATATCGTACCTCCAAAAAAGTTGTTAAGATAATTATAGCCTATTTTGCGCATACTGTCAACAAAAAGTCCGACCTGATGAAAGCCGGACTTTATCTTTTCTTTTTAAAAACTATCGGGTCAAAAAGGAAGCCGCCCTTGAAGAAGTCTCTGCCGTAGGTGTTGAACACTACCGAATAAACGGGGACACCTTCTTTTTTCCACCCTAAAGTTGAATGTAAAGGAAAGTTTTTTATCATAATATCGCTGTTGTCTGTTCTGACAAAAATTCCGGGCATTCCGTCGCTTTTGGCTCTTGGTACGTAAATTCCGCCAGTGACGCCTTCTATCCACAGGAACTCCCTTTTTTTGAGTATATGCACGTGCTTGATACCGCTTCGCAAAAAATGCAGCCCTGGCAGCCATAACAATATAGTTGCAAATGCTATGGGGTTGTGATCTTTCTGGAAACTGTAAACAGCAAAGCAGGTAAAAAGGATCGTCGGCAGCAGAATGAGCGCTGCATAAGTGTAATAAGTGAGTCTGATCGAGCGAATGATACGATTAACAGCTTCCTGCGGCATCACATAGCCCTCAAGCCACGCAGTCGTGTCTTTGAACTTGTTCCTTTCTCTTCTCTCTGCTTCCATTGTTTCCCCAAACTTTCTGCGGTCTGTTTCTGTTTACGCATATATATTATAGCCTATTTTGCGCACCCTGTCAACAAGGCAGCAAAAAGCCCGAACGAGTCGGGCTTGAAAGTCATAGATTGAGTATCTGTTTTTTCTTTTCTTCAAATTCTTGCTGGGTAATAGCTCCGCTGTCGAGCAGCTCCTTAAGTTTCAGTAATCTGTCTGCATCGCTCACTTTATTTTGAATTGGTACGCCCACAGGATTTCTTTCAATCGTTTCAACATAGTTAACTGCCCACAAATCAACGAATAAAAAGGCAGGAATCAATAACAAATCAGATAAAACAAACAAAACTAATTCTATATAAAAGCCAGAACTAAAAATATTGTGATAATTATAAATGAAAAATGCAAGGTATAGTGTAGATGGGATAAATACCAGCTTTGCGACCTTATCTTTTTTCTTTTGTGATAGTATTACAACTAAACCAGCTGTAATAAATGAGGCAATTTTCAATATCATGCATATAACCATTGGAAGATTTATTATATAATACTGTCTTATCAGTATAGTAAAAGAACCAGCAATTAACGCATATGAAAGAAAAATCTTCTTTTTATAGAATACTAAATAAAGAATTGCTATCCAGACTACTGACGAAGCAATTTTGCTTATACGGTCAGTTATACCAAGGAATATGATAATTAATGAAATAACGAGATAACATGCTATTGATACCAAGGAATATATCCGTATTTTTTCATTTTTACTCTTCAAATTAGCTCACCTCTCAAATATCATTCAGAAGTTGCTTTTTCTTAGCATCATACTCTGCCTGAGTTATTGCACCTTGTTCAAGTAAGCTTTTATATTTCATAAGCTCATCAGCAGAACTCGTCTGAGGTTGTTGCTGATAGTTGTATGGCATTTGATTGGTTAGAGCAGGCTTGCAAGCTGCCACAATAACGCCTATAATGCCTAAAAAGAATCCGCACCAAAACCATGCGCCCGAGTTCTCATAACCCTTACCTTTTACTATTGCCTTAGTTACAAATCCCCATATAATGCACCAAAATAAGATGCCAAAAAACCAATACATAACTATTTGATCGGAATAACTCATACTTAGAATTGATATTTCTGTTGCTTTATTAACTGTCATAATCCCACCTCCAATAGTTTATACTATAATTATGACACAGAACGTGTCAAAAGTCAATGCCACGTTGCGTGTCATGTTATAATAAATTCGGAGGCGATTTTTGTGCATTATGACCGAATCAAAAATCTTCGTGAGGACAACGATTTAACACAACAGCAGGTCGCCGACAAGCTGTTTATCACACGCAGCGCATACTCCAACTATGAAAACGGCTCACGGGCGTTCCCCATTGAGATTTTATGCGGTCTCGCCGATATTTACGGCACGAGCGTTGATTACCTTATCGGTCGTACGAATGTCAAAAAGCCTTACCCAAAAAATTAAACCGCCTATTGTTTGGTGAAACAATAAGCGGTTATTTTTATGTTTGTTTTACTTTTCAACTGCCTTTATCGGCGGGATATGTGAGGTGATGTCCTCTTTCATTCTGATGACCTCACGGCGTGCTGCCTTTGCAAAGTCCTTCTCGTCGCAGCCGTCCTCTTTCTTATAAGCGCACATAACGCCTCTCGAAGAATTGACTATCGCACCGAGTCCGTTCTCATCAAATGCCTTGGCAACGCCTTCTGCGCCGCCGCCCTGTGCGCCGTAGCCTGGCACGAGGAAGAATGTGTGCGGCAGAGCCTTTCTCAGCTCTTCAAGCTGTTCTGGGTAAGTCGCACCAACGACCGCACCAACTGCGGAATATCCGTACTTGCCAATGTTGTCACGTCCCCAGCTCTCGCACATAGCGCCCATTGTAGCGTAGACGGTTTTGTTGCCTATCATAAGGTCCTGAAGCTCGCCCGACGACTTGTTCGATGTCTTTACCAGCACGAAGATGCCCTTGTCAAAAGCCTTGCACTGATCCAGCAGCGGAGTGATCCCGTCTGTGCCGAGGTAGCCGTTGACTGTGAGTGCGTCCGCACCGAAAGCAGCTATCTTCTCGCCGTCAACGTCGGTGATACCGAGGTGCGCTGTTGCGTAAGCTTCCATAGTTGCGCCGATGTCGTTGCGCTTTCCGTCGGTCATAACAAACATACCCTTGCTCTGAGCGTAAGCGATCGTCTTGTACAGCGTCTTGACGCCCTGATAGCCATACATCTCGTAATATGCAGCCTGCGGCTTGATAGCAGGGCAGATGTCGTGTATCTCGTCGATTATCTCCTTGTTGAATTCAAGAATCGCCTTTGCAGCCCCTTTCAAATCCTTGCCATATTTCTTAAAATTCTTTTCCCTGATGTACTGGGGAACATATTCAAGCTTCGGGTCAAGTCCGACAACTGATGGGTTCTGCGTGCGAACGATATTTTCGATAAGTCTGTCAAATCCCATTTTTATTTCTCCTTATGTTCAGTTTTAAAGCTCGTAAACTATCTTGCCTCTGCAGATAGTGTAAATATTTTTTCCTTTGAGCTTTTCGCCTTTAAAGACGCTGTTTTTGCTCTTTGAGTGCAGCTCTGCGGGAATGACCTCCCACTCATAGTCGGGGTCGATTATAGCAAGGTCTGCTCTTTCGCCGACAGCTATTTTCACAGTCGGCAGACCGAGTATCTCTCTTGGTCTGATGCTCATAAGCTGCGCAATTTTGTCAAGTCCGCATTTGCCTGTGTGATAGAGCTTTGTAAGTGTTGCTGCAAGCGATGTTTCCAAGCCGACAACGCCGTTCGGTGCAGTCTCAAAGTTTGCTTTTTCCTCTGCTGCGTGGGGTGCATGGTCGGTGATGATGCAGTCTATCGTTCCATCAAGCAGAGCCTCCTCGATAGCCTGCCTGTCGTCCTCAGTTCTCAGCGGAGGTGACATCCTGTAATCTGCATCACGGGAAAGCAGCTTTTCATCTGTGAAAGTGAAATAGTGAGGTCCTGTTTCGCAGGTGACGTTCACGCCGTCTTTTTTAGCGGCTCTGATGATATTCACCGAGCCTCTTGTGGAAACGTGGCAGATGTGGATATGAGCGCCGCAGCTCATTGCAAGGGCGATCTCACGGGCGGTGATATAGTCCTCGCTTGCTCTGTCCATTCCTTTGACACCGAGCTTCTTTGAGATCTCACCTTTATTGATTATACCGCCGTTGATTATCTTCAGGTCCTCACAGTGCGACAGCACAGCAAGCCCGTTTTCAACTGACTTTTCAAGAGCCTGTCTCATAAGCTCTGCGTTCTCGACAGGTCTTCCGTCATCGGAAACTGCACAGACTCCTGCCTTGATAAGCTCGTCATAGTCGCAAAGCTCCTGGCTTTTCATGCCCTTTGTGATACAGCCCACCGGCAGCACATCTATGCCTGTTTTCTGCGCTTTGTCAAGTATGTACTTCACCGTTTCAGCATTATCTATCACAGGCTTTGTGTTCGGCATACATGCAACACCGGTAAAGCCGCCTGCCTTTGCGGCTGCGGCTCCGGTGATTATATCCTCTTTATGAGTCTGTCCGGGATCACGGAAGTGAACGTGCATATCGAACAGACCAGGCAGGGCAGCGAGCCTGCCCTGTGCATCTATTACTCTGTCGGCAGTCAGATCGGTCTTTCCGATAGAGGCGATCTTTCCGTCTGTGATACCTATATCGGTCATCTCGTTAAGACCACACTGAGGATCGACTGCCAGTACATTTTTAATGAGAATATCCATTATTAAACGTCCTTGCCGCTGATCTCCTTGCCGTAGAAGTTCTTCTTGTTCTCGTCTCTTTCGCACTTGTAAACTGTGCCGTCGCCGTTCTGGAACAGGAACTTAGCGGTTGCCATTTCTTTTGTCTCAAGCTCGATCTCCTTGTTTGAAGGATATTTCAGATCAGAGTATGACATAGTGCAGAAGTAGAACATGCTGATACCGAAGTTGATGTCATCTGAACGGTCGCCGTGGAGAAGAAGGATCTTGATCTCACGTTTATCTTCGTCGATCTTGCAGTAACCTTTACCAAGTGTCTTTTCACTTTCGGTGTCTACCATTTTGAAGTCGCCGTCTTCGGAGAAGGTGAACTTGATATGCTTATCGTAGTCTATCCAGTTACCCATGATAAGCTGTCTGGATTCTCCGTCCTTTGACGGTGAACTGAAAACGTATGTAGCGACTACTATTCCGATAACCACAAATACAATGAACAGTACGCCAAGAATTGCCGAAATGACCTTTTTCATAATAAATTCCTCCCTGAATTATTGGTTCTATTATTTGATCTCAAGAACTGCGCCTCTGTTAGCTGATGTTACCAAGGAAGCGTATCTTGCGAGATAACCTGTTTTGATCTTTGGCTCGTTCGGAGTCCAGTTTTTCTTTCTTTCTTCAAGCTCTTCGTCGGAGACTTTGAGCTGGATACTGTGGTTATTGATGTCGATAGCAATAATATCGCCGTCATGAACGAAAGCGATAGGTCCGCCCAGAGCAGCTTCAGGTGAAACGTGACCGATAGAAGCACCTCTTGTTGCGCCGCTGAAACGGCCGTCGGTAATGAGGGCAACTGTTGAGCCGAGTCCCATTCCAGCGATAGCCGATGTCGGATTGAGCATCTCTCTCATTCCGGGACCGCCCTTAGGACCTTCATATCTGATAACAACAACGTCGCCTTCAACTATCTTGCCACCTCTGATAGCTTCGATAGCATCGTCCTCGCTGTCAAATACCTTTGCAGGACCTTCATGCTTGAGCATTTCAGGAGCGACAGCGCTTCTTTTTACCACGCAGGTATCAGGAGCGAGGTTTCCTCTCAGCACTGCGATACCGCCGTTAGGCATATAAGGATCGTCGATGTCTCTGATAATATCGTGGTTTTTGTTCACACAGCCCTTGATATTTTCTGCGACTGTTTTTCCTGTGCAGGTGAGACAGTCGGTATTTATGAGGTTTTTCTTTGCAAGCTCATTAAGAACTGCATACACACCGCCAGCTTCGTTGAGGTCTTCCATATAAGCGTGACCTGCAGGAGCGAGGTGGCAGATGTTTGGTGTTCTTTCGCTTATCTCATTTACAAGTTCAAGGTCAAGCTCTATGCCGCACTCGTGAGCGATAGCGGGCAGGTGGAGCATCGAGTTTGTCGAGCAGCCAAGAGCCATATCTGCTGCGATAGCGTTTTTGAAAGCTTCCTCTGTCATTATATCACGAGGTCTGATGTTCTGTCTGTACAGTTCCATGACCTGCATACCTGCGTGTTTAGCAAGCTTGAGTCTTTCGGAATACACAGCAGGGATAGTACCGTTGCCCTTGAGTCCCATTCCGAGAACTTCAGTCAGGCAGTTCATCGAGTTAGCTGTATACATACCTGAGCATGAACCGCAGGTAGGACAAGCCTTGTTCTCAAATTCCTCAACGTCTTCAAGCGAGCATTTGCCTGCATCGTAAGCTCCGACTGCTTCAAACATACTTGAAAGGGAAGTCTTTGAGCCTTTTACGTGACCTGCGAGCATCGGACCGCCTGAAACGAAAACGGTCGGAACATTCACTCTTGCAGCTGCCATAAGCAGACCAGGAACGTTCTTATCGCAGTTAGGTATCATGACAAGTGCATCAAAATGATGAGCAAGAGCCATGCACTCTGTGGAATCAGCGATAAGGTCACGGGTAACGAGTGAATACTTCATTCCCTGATGTCCCATTGCGATTCCGTCGCACACAGCGATAGCAGGGAAGACGATAGGTGTACCGCCTGCCATTGCAACGCCGAGCTTTACAGCTTCAACGAGCTTGTCGATGTTCATATGACCGGGAACGATCTCGTTATAGGAGGAAACGATACCTACCAGAGGTCTGTCCATCTCTTCCTTTGTGAAGCCCAGTGCATTGAACAGCGATCTCTGCGGAGCTTTGTCAACGCCCTCGCAGAAATAATTCTTACAGTCTTTGCATTCTGACATTTTCAATTACCTTCTTTATATAAAGATTTGTTATTGTCTTAACCGTTTATGCTTGTGATAACAACGCTTTGCAGTTCAAAATCATTCCTGTTGCCATTTATAGCATCAGCGATGCTTTGCTTCATCTGCTCGATGCAGCCGGGAAGCTCAGCGGCAGACGGGCGCTGCTTCATCAGCACCTCAAAGTAAGCCTTTTGCGGAGCACTTTTAACAATGAGCGCAAGCAGTTCCTTGTCTGAAAGATCGTACTTAGCCTTTGCAGTTATCTTGCCGAACATTTTTACGCAGACGTTATTGCCGTTTGCGTCCGGATAAGGCATCATTGAGGCATCCAGCTTGAAAGGCAGCTCGACGATCTCGTCCTTAGGTACTCTTCTTTCTTCCTCGCTCATTCGCTCGGGTTCTTTGATGCCTGCAGCTTCTCTGATAGCTTTCTGCTGATCTGCGATAGCCTGCGCTTTCTCAATGTTTGCTCTCTCCTCAGGGGTCATAGAGGCAAACGGATCTCTTTTTGCAGTCGGTGCTTCCTGAGCAGGCTGCTGGGTGTTTTCAACAGCGGGCTGGGTATTTTCTTGTGTCTGCTGCTGTTCTTCAGGCTTTTTGTTTGAGCCGTTTATCTTGCCGTCATCGAGAAAATCCTTCACCTTATCGAAAAATCCCATATCATTTTCCTCCCTTATGATCCTGTCCGAGGAATGCAGCGCCGATTATGCCTGCATCGTTTCCGAGTTTAGCGATCACTATTTCAGTATTCTTAGCAGAATTCTTTGTATAAACTTCCTTAGCCACGATCTCTTTCAGAGGCAGAAGCAGCGGGTCGCCCTCGTTGCAAACGCCTCCGCCTATGCAGAGAATATCAGGCTGGAAGATGTTGATCGTATTTGTGATTCCAAGAGCAAGGTACTTGATATACTTATCAACGACAGCCTTGCCTGCTCTGTCGCCTGCTCTCATAGCGTTGAACGCAGTCCTTGCGGATACCTTTCCGTCCTGCTCGTTCATCTGCCACATTATCGAGCCTTTATCCTCATACATTGCTTCCTTGGTCATTCTAACAAGACCTGTTGCAGACGAGAACACCTCAAAGCAGCCTTTTCTTCCGCATGTACACTCAGGACCGTTAGGGTCAACGACTGTATGTCCTATCTCAGCGCCTGCAAAGTTGAAGCCCGAATATATCTTTCCGTTGATGATTATTCCGCCGCCTACGCCTGTGCCGAGTGTGATGCAGACTGCATCGTTAGCGCCCTTTGCAGCACCTGCAAGGAACTCGCCGTATGCAGCGGCATTGGCATCGTTCTCAACATAGAATGGCTTGTCGATATGCTTCTGCATAATTTCAACAACGGGCAGGTTGAGGAAGCCAAGGTTATTTGAATACTCGATTATTCCTGTTGCTGAGTTGGCTGTACCAGGAGTGCCTATGCCGACAGACTCAATATCATCAAGAGTAAGTCCTGCCTGCTCGACAGCCTCCAGAGAGACTTTAGTCATATCTGCGCAGATCTCCTCAGCAGGTCTTGGCAGCAGAGTCTTGGTCGTAGCCTTAGATACTATCTCATAATTCTCGTTGACTACTCCTGCCTTGATGTTTGTTCCTCCGAGGTCGATGCCTATGTAGTATTTCATTTTTTAAACCCTCCACAAAGATTTTTATTTATTATATTTAGTTTATTTTCCGAAAATATTAGCTGCGATAACAGCTCCGAGAATGCTGCCGAGGAAAGCCGCTGCGAATGAGATCAGAGCCACAGGAAAGATCAGCCCCGTTCTGTCATCGTCTTTCTTGTGCCTAAAATAGCAGATAACTCCTGCGATGACAGGTGTGAGCACTATTGCCACGGTGTTGTATCTGGGAATATCAAATCCGCTGAACATTCCCTGCTTTACGTGCAGATAATAGTATATCATCATCAG
>CAMZIK010000044.1 GCA_947307175.1 uncultured Clostridia bacterium | reverse complement strand
TCAGATAAACTGACTGACAACCATAATCCAATTAAAACAAAATATACGACCATCGGGTTGTCTGCTCAATGGTCGTATAATAATTGAGTGGTAAGAATCTAAAGCTGTATCTCCACTAACTGTTTTCATTCATCTTCTTTCTTTTTTCTATAGCTTTTTTAATGCGATCTTCATGGCATGAATCGCACAATGTACGCACCCAATGGATGCCCAAATCAGAATCGTTTCTCAATTTTCCTTCAGCGCCACAAATCTCACAAGTGTGGCTGCTCTCTTCTTCCGCAGCTCTTACTATAGCGCAGATGTCATGTCTAAGCTTTGCCTTAGCATCATCTATATCCGCATTCGATTTTGGTTCAATACGGATACTTTCTCCTGTAGCAAGGTTATCAAATGCAGCTATTCCACAAGGAGCATCCGTATAACTATAATAAAAGCGCAGCGTTCCGAATTTTTCTTTGATCTGGGTGGGTTCAAAGTCAATCTCCCCTATTCCAATCCCGTCTTCTGCGTATCGTTTAACAATGGACTCGCAGCAAGCCCTCAGAAGCTTATACCAGCCTCCGCCGCATTCAAAGCCCCATTTTCTGTAGATATTGGAGCCGTCACTATCCGAATCCTGTCTCATAAATGGGAAGTCACGCTGTAGGAGCATTTCCCATTTTCCAACGCTTTTTAGCTCTCCATCAATCAATACCAGCATTTTTTCAGTCCTTTCTTTTATGTAGAATATACCGAGTATAAATGCTCAAGATGCTCGGATTCATATTGATTATAGAATAAAACAAAGATAATCACCATAGAAACATAATCTCTTGACGGCTACCTATTATAAAAATAAGGCACTCATCAACAGATGTTTGTCTTATGCTTTTCAACCTACGCACTTTCAAGTGATGGTTTATTTACATATAATAATCCCTTGCATTTTGCAGAAATAAGTGATATAATACCAGTATATTAAGCAAATCCTAAAGCGGACATTGGAGGAATAAAATTGGAACCTAAAAGCATAAATGCGTTGATGGGTGTTATGCGTAATGATAAAGGTATTTCTATCAACGGAAGTCTGCAAAAGAAAAAATTAAGATATATGGGATATTTTCACGGATATAAAGGCTACAGGTACTGTAATAATCCTTCTTTGGTATTACCATATACTAACTTTAACGAGCTTCAATCCGTTTATGATTTTGATATGAGAATTAAGGCAACTATGTATCCTCAAATCATGTTTTTGGAAACAGCCTTAAAGAACTATGCTTTAGAAGAGATACTACATCTCTGCAATAGCGATAAATTTGCCGATGTTTATACTCAATTATTGAATGATTACCATTCCTATCCCGTAAACAGTGAACTATACAAAAAAGCTATAAGAAAACGAATGGATCTCAGAAATAAAGTATATAGTATTATCTCACGTGATTACGGCAGAAACAATATCGTAAACCATTACTATGATCATGACAGACAAGTACCGATATGGGCAATTTTTGAACTGATAAGTTTAGGAGAGTTCGGTAATATGATTGCTTGTCTGAACAGCCAAGCCAGAACGGATATCTCACGTTCGGTAGGAATAAGAACAAATGCCGACTCCGATGGAAGAATGGTTCAGATGATCGTCTTTACTTTGAAAGACCTCCGAAATGCCGTCGCTCATAACAATACTATATTTGATACCCGATTCAAAACCGGCAGAGTAAATCAACGAATAGCTAGATATATCGAATCAGAAACTAATATAAGAAGCGTCAATTTTGAAACCATAGTAGATTATATTATCTTGATTTCTTTCGTAATGAAATCATTAGATCGGAACAAAACAGATATTATGGCATTCATAAAACAATTTGAAGATGCCAGCGAATCATTGTATCATTCCGTTCCTGTCAGCATTTTTAATCGCATCATACATACCGATACAAGAGGTAAAATTGCTGCTCTTAAAAACTTTTTGTAAATAATAAAAAATGCTTGCATTTTCTAAACTCATATGGTATAATATATTATAGAAAAGCGGCTTACGTCTGCGGACCAAGCCTAAGGGAGTCGGATGCGTCCGGCTCTCTTTTTATTATGCGATATACCAGCCTGTGTGTTTTGTTCAAAGACTTGTTACTGTTTCGCAATAACATACGACCTTCGGGTTCTTTGAAAAGAGGATAGGGAAAAGCATTTTCAAGTTTCATATTTTCGTTGCCCCGCCGCAGGTGAAAATCTCACCCTAGGGCACTAAAAGGACACTATTTTTTCAAAAGCTGCATTAAATCAGCATATTCTGCCACAGGTATAATTCGAGAATGTCTTGATTAGCCGAGGTTAGCTGAAATCACCACAGTTTAAAATAATCATAGCATGGCGCTCATAACCCGAAGGTCGTAGGTTCAAATCCTGCTCCCGCAACCAACTAAAAAAGTCGTAGATACGTCAAAATGACGCATTTACGGCTTCTTTTTATGCCTGAAAGTCCATTTTGACAGCAAATTTCGCAGTCAATTTTCCACTTTTACAGTTCTTTTTCGCCAAGTGTTGAATGAAACTGTTGAACAAAACGGGGTATGTATGATGGAAGTTATGTTTTAAAAGCAAAGTTTTAGACTCTGTCAGAAAGGACTAAATGACAATGGCTGAAAAGAAAAGAAGTGCAAAAACTATTCCTTCATCGGTATGCCGCGTAAACAAGAACAAAAACTACACCGTAATGAGCAACTATCATCTTAAATCTAGGAATCTGAGTTTGAAAGCTATCGGGCTTTTAAGCAAAGTCCTTTCTTTGCCCGATGATTGGGACTACTCTATCTCGGGGCTGACTTCTCTTTGCAAGGAGAGCACATCTGCGATCAAAGCCGCATTGGACGAGCTGAAAGAGTGGGGCTATCTCGTTGTTACCAAACTGATGCCGAACGAAACTGAAAGCGGTCGTATCGAATACGTCTATGACTTTTTTGAGTTTTCAGAAAAGGACGATCCCGATGCAGAACAGGGCAACAATGAGCAGCCTATTAATAAGGTACGCACTTCCGAAGCTAAAGCCGACTCCCCTGAAAGCAAAAAACAAGAGGTAGAAAAACAAGGCATAGAAAATCTACCCCTTGAATTTCTACCCCTTGAAAATCAAGCGGTAGAAAACCAAGGGCAATCAAAAACTAATAATAAATTATATAATAATAAAATACTTAGGGATAAACAATCTATCAATCAATCTGCGTGTAAAGAAGACAGGCAAATTAGAACTTCTAAGCCTTCGGATGACAGATTGAACGATAGACGTTCATACGAATTCAAGGCATATTCTGACCTGGTGAAATCGAACATCGACTTCATTGATTTTGTTGACTGGCTGGGCAACGAAGAGGAAGCCGAGGAAATCGTTCAGATGATCGTTAAGCAGATCTGTTCTGCTGCGCCATATGAGCGTATATGCAATCAGCAGTTTCCCAGAGAAACTGTAAAATCTGCTATGCTCAAAGTCGATAACACTGTTCTCACCAATGCTATCGACCAGATCAGCCATGCCGACTGCATTCAGAACTACGAGAAATATCTTATAAGCACCCTGTTCAACGAGGCAAATCATAAGAATTTCAGGGAAAACGCCGAGTCACGCTGGGCGGATTATGCGGTAAAGCGGGATTCGGTGCGTTTTAACACATAGATTGCGTTAAGATATAACATCATCATTGCATAATTTCTCGTTCATAAAGCTATTATACGCTATCTTGGAAATATCATTCCACAGTTATGGCGCGGAGCTGATAGTTGGAATTGAATTTCAATCTTTTGCGCATACTTTCGCTTAAATGTGATATAATAATAAGGGAATATTCCCTTAACCGCTTGACATTTCCCTTATTATGTGGTATATTTTAAGGGAAAATAACGGAGGTGAGGGCATGAGAGAGTTCAATTATACCAGGATTTCCGAACAGAAATGGGATTCAGACATTCTTGGGTTGATAGCTTCAATATACAAGCAAGCCGGCAAGCAGGAGATGTATTTAAAGCAGCGACCACAAGAGCTTGAAAAGCTGGTCGAGATAGCAAAGATACAAAGTACGGAGGCATCAAATGCAATCGAGGGTATCGTTACAACCGACACCCGTATAAGACAGCTTGTCAAGGAAACCACTGCGCCAAAGAACCGCAACGAGCAGGAAATCGCAGGTTACCGAGATGTACTGAGCATCATTCACGAGAGTTATGACACTATTTCGATCACGCAGAATTATATTCTCCAGCTGCATAAGATACTGTACAGCCATATGAACAACCCTGTGGCAGGTCGGACAAAGACGGTGCAGAACTATATCAGTGCGACTTATCCCGACGGGCATACAGAGACGCTGTTCACTCCTTTTGCTCCGTATGAGACTCCGGAGGCGCTCGACAGGATCTGTGAGCAATACAACCTGGTTATCGGCAATATGCAGCTTGAACCGCTGATTGCGATTCCGATATTCATTCACGACTTTCTCTGCATTCATCCGTTCAACGACGGCAACGGTCGTATGAGCAGGCTGCTCACAACACTTTTGCTTTATCAGAACGGCTTTTATGTAGGAAAGTACATTTCCCTTGAGGCAAAGATCGCAAAGAACAAAGACCTGTATTATGATGCACTTTCCGAGTCGCAGGACGGCTGGCATGAAGGAAACGATGATCCGATGCCATTTGTCAAATATCTGCTCGGAACTATCCTTGCAGCATACAAGGACTTTGAAGACCGTTTTGCACTGGTGGAAAAGAAACTCCCTGCAATTGAGACCGTAAGGCTTGCAACGCAGAATAAGATAGGTCGCTTTTCTAAGCAGGATATTCGTGAGCTTTGCCCGTCACTCAGTATAAGCTCTATTGAAGGAGCATTAAGAAAGCTCGTTGAAGCGGGCGAACTGAAGCGTGAGGGAAACGGAAAGAATACTTGTTACTATAGGGTGAAGTAGTATGATCAGGATTTGAAAAGATTGATGCTCACAATAAAAATGTCGTAGATAATACTATTGAGTTTAAAATTAACTAACACTTGACTTTGAAATTCAGGTATGCTATACTTTGAATTACAGTAATATCAGACTTTGAAATTCCATAAAATCAAGGAGGAGTTATATGGTAACCAGAATTGCTCAAAAAGCTTTGCTGCGTCTGGCAGAACAGTTTCCTATTGTGGGCATCACAGGTCCGAGGCAAAGCGGTAAATCAACTCTTACAAAGCTAACTTTTCCTGACAAGAAATATGTGACTTTTGATGATAAGAATATGCGTGAGCTTGCAAGCTCCAACCCTGCCGACTTTGTTATGGCTTTCCCGGACGGTGCCATAATAGACGAGGCACAGAAAGTTCCAGAGATCTTTGATGCGTTAAAGCTCCATGTTGACAGCACAGCGTTTACTCCTGGAAAGTTTATACTCACTGGTTCAAGCCAGTTCAGGCTCAGAAAGAATATGACGGACAGTCTTGCGGGCAGGGCTGCTTTTCTTAAGCTGCTTCCGTTTTCCCTGAAAGAGCTTAAAGATGAAGATATGCTGCCAGAAAACCCATATGATATCATTTTTGGCGGACAATATCCTCCGCTTTATGACAAAGAAAAGCATTACATTGCACAGGATTGGTTTGAAAGCTACATCGACACTTATCTCGATATTGATGTTAAAGACCAGATCAATGAAAGCAATCTGTCAGTGTTCAGAAAGTTTATTCAGATGTGTGCTCTTTACAGCGGTCAGCTGCTCTCTATGGACAGCATTGCAAAGCAGTTAGGTGTTTCACAGCCCACAATCAAAAGCTGGCTCTCTATTCTTGAGAACTCATATATTATCCACCTGCTTGAGCCGGACACCAATAATCTCGGGCGTTCAATTATAAAAACGCCGAAACTGTATTTCGTTGATTCGGGGCTGCTTTGCCATTTATTAAGGCTGGAGTCAAAGGAAGAACTTCTGCTCAGTAAATTCAAAGGAGCTGTTGTTGAGACCTGTGCTGTTGCAGAAATGCTGAAATGCAGAATGAATCAAGCAAAAAAGCCTAATTTGACCTTTTACAGAGACAGCAACGGATTTGAAGTCGATACTATCGCCGATTGGAAACACACATTTGCAGTAGAGATCAAAAGCTCGAGTGATGCGGAAGCAAAGCTGTCTGCAAACACAAAGAAGTATCTTTCGCTTCGCAATGATGAAAATGCTCGAAACGCCGTTTTCTATCTCGGTGATGTCAGCATGACAATCAACGATACTATGTATGTCAGCTGGAAAGACTGGGGAGATCATTTAGCATAGTATCAATTATAACTAAACAATCTAATGAATTAATGCACAAAGAGCCGACTGTTCAACGCAGCCGGCTCTTATTCTATTTCGTCCATAAAAACAATTCAAGCATATCCTCTATTAAATCCGTATTTCTTTGCATACCTGTAGAACCTGTTCGGTTTCATGCCGAGCTTTTTCATCGTATCCACGGCAGTCTGGCTACCCTTGACCCATTTCTCGCATTCTCGCTTGAACTCTTTCTCGTCGAACGGGAGCGGCTGTCTGCCTTTGTATTTACCCTCTGCCTTGGCGATGGCTATTCCTTCTCGCTGCCTTTCGAGGATCATTTCACGCTCAAACTCTGCAAGCCCTGCAAAAACTGTAAGCATGAGCTTGCCCTGCGGAGTCGATGTATCAAAAATCTTTTTAAGATTATCCCCAAATATTGAATCCATACTTTATGTACTTCTGCACATATTAATATTAAAGACCTGACATCCTCCATGACAAAAGTCGTATTTATTACACCTTTTACACTTTATAATTGGATGTAATTGCATACTAGGATTACTCAAAAATAATCTAATTCGACTAAAAATTTCTCCATTTTTCCAGGCTTCTTGAATAGATGTCCTTTTTAGATCAATCCCCTGAATACTTGTATCGCACATAAAAGAACATGGATACATAACAGATTCTTCAGATATGAATGCAGAAAACCTTGCGGCTTCACAATAATCTACTGTTTCAGATTTCACCGATTCTTCTAGTTTAGTAAGATAAGAAATCATGCAACTATCAAATCCTATTTTACAAGGTTTTGAATCCTTAACTTCATTGAGAAACTCCTCTAAATACACATCATCTTCTAGGCACAACTCAAATGTCGAATGAATAGGCTTATAAGCAAGAAATATAACAGCGTTAACCTTTTTTAACAGCGCATTATCTCGCAATAATGCAATCGCATCATTAATAGTTCCTTTGTTTATCATAAAATGTATGTTAACTCTTATACTGCGATTATTACATTCGTTTATTACACTCATCGCATCTTTGTATGGAGAATACCAACTGACTGCTACCGCTCCACAGTATTCTTTTGTCGCACTATATATCTCATCAGTCATCCCCTGTCCATTGGTTGTGTATGATGGAATTATTAAATGCTTTTTTGTTACTTCCAGTATGCTAACGAAATCAGGATGTTGGTTTGGATTACCGCCACCTAAAGCTATTTGCATTACTCCCAATTGTGAAGCTTCTTTCACTAATCTAGTATACTCCGACAACTCCATATGTCTGCCGTTCTTATTTGACAAACGATAGCAAAAGTCGCAACCTCTTTCGCAGTAATTGGTAATAGCAATATCTAATAATTCCGGAGTTTTGATGTTACAGAACGGTTCATGTTCAGTTTGCCCAACACGAACTAATCTGCCTGAGTTCTTATCAAATAAAACCGAATACTGGCTTTCCTTAAAATTTCTAATCATGAGTTCTTTCATTCTCACCACACCGCATTCTGTCCATTAAAATAAATATCATCATCACAAACTAAAAAGCTTTCCATACAGAAAAAAGTTTCTGTAGATTCCCCGTTTTCTGAACTCAGTTCGCCAAAATATACAGTTTGCCCTTCTTGAATGAGTTGAGATACTTTCTCAATAACATCTTTAGAATAATTAAAACTAGAAAGGAAGCTTTCAACTGTTTTTTTATCTGGATAGTACTTTTTTATATATGTTGTGATTTCTTCTTTATTATGATCAATAGCGTTATACAAATCAACAAAAATGCCCCTCAATGCAGTATCATCTAACACCCCTATAGATTTATAAAAACTCTTTTCATTCCAATCATCCTTTAATGATATTATAAATGATGTCGATGAGCTATTCGTGATGAAATCTTGTCTGATTTTCATATATATATCGCCTCCAATACCTCATTAAGAACTTCTAAGTTATTGTCATCATAATCAAAAAGATTTGTAATATTATAACTATTCAAATCAGAGTTTAGCTTTAAGATGGTGTGTGATTCATCAATATAAAGTCCAGAAAGCATATCATTATCAAACATCTCTTTATTATACAAAAAAGAATAAAAGCTATCGTATTCTTGTTCATAATAAAACTCATAGTTTTTTCGCAAATCATCAGCATATCTGAACAACCGAGAAAAGATTAGCAATGAAAAATTATATGCAAACGATCCCTTAATTGCATGAATCACTTCCTTGATTTTATCAATAAAGGTTTCATAATCATATTCATTTGCTGCTATGCAATAAAATGAGTTATTAATCTTAATCACTTTCATCATTATCCACCCAAAAACATATAGTATGCATATTATCTCTAAGACGAGTCCGTTCTTTCATATGATAATTGTTGCTTTCAAGTAAGTCTTGTAACTTTCGGCATTTATGCTTTCTCAATATATACGATATAATGTACGATGTATTCATCTGTATTAAAGAACTACTATGCACGTTCATATCCCCTAAGATCTTATACGCGCCTGCTTTATTATGACCGTAGAAATACTCCCACAATTCACATATATCATTTTTATCGTTTTGGAATAAATAAACCGTAAATCTCAGTAATTCTATATACTGTTCAACAGGAAATGTCTTAGAAATGCCTTCTTTGAGATAACTAATTATTGTATTAATACACTTGATTTTGGGCTCTAATCCATAATACATATCGTCCTTTTCGTTTGGAAATAAGCTTACTATAATATCAAACAACCCATTTGAAGACAATAACATTTCGTCAAAAATGCCCATCAAAAGATTAATATTTATTTTTTTATAATAATTGCAATCAAAACGTAAAACCATATTTTCAACAACACATTGCATATATTCTGTGTTATTCATTATATGTTCTTTACACTTTTTTACGTCTTCTTGATCAATGTATTTTTCATCAATGCTCCATATATGATTCCAGTATATTTCTTCGTATACCGAAATCCGTTTTATAATACCTTTTAATTCTAATCTGTACTTTGTATATGATAAATAGAATAGATATTTCTGTAAGCCCTCACAGATTGGAGATTGAGATTCCGAAATCTGATTCATAAAACATAACAGGCGTTCTTCATCATAATGAGTAATAACATAGTTCGTTATGCAGAAATCACGATACTCGTCAAATGTAAAACCAATGGTTTCAACTTTTCGGAAAACAAGTCCAGCTTTGATAGAACTCTCTCCTTTAAACACTACTTCATTATCAAGCATTTCATTTAATAGATCAAACTCATTTTCTGTAAAAATGGCGGTAGAAACAGTATTATACTCTTGGGTTTCAATCATATTAGAAATAATATTATTCAAAATCTTTTCCACTGTATTATTTTGAACACCACTAGAACTCTTAGAGTATTTTGAGTATTTTTCTACAGTATACTTTTCAAAGACCTCATAAATAAACACATCATACATAGGTATGTCTTTTTTATTAGCATTTACTTCGCAAAAGAACCTTAGTAACAAATAATTGCTAGTAAGTTTTTTATAGGTCGCACTAAAAAAAGTTCCTTCTCGTATTTTTATATTGAAATACTTAAAATATCCCTCTAGAATTCTCGTTTTAAACTTTCTATCCGCTTTTTCCATATGAATACTTGAAAACTTTCCTTGATATATTCCAGTAGTTAATACACCAAATCTTTCTTCATAGAATTCAGTTCGAGTTGTCATCAAAACTTTTACAAATGGGAATTCTTCGCATTTTTCAAGAAATCTCTTGACCGAACAGCCAAAATCATCTAATGATGAATTTTCATTTAATCCATCTATCACTATAATAAAAGGTTTCTTACGCTTCTCATACTCCTTAGTCAGAACTTTTTTTGCGTAATTTAAATCATATTCGCTATGTATAGTAAGAAATTGGGACGTTAAGTTAATAAGCTCATCTGAAAAATCTTTTGCGTTGAAATATAATGCCCTGTAACCTTTTTTTAACAAGAAGTTTTCTGTAAAATCGCACAAGAAGTTTGTCTTTCCTTGCCCTGCTTCTTTACATAGCACTAAGTATTTTATAGGTATCATCTTTAATAATTCAAGTTGTTCTTCCAGCTTCCCTTTTAATCTGTTATTATTAACCGTCCGCCTATAACTTATTTCATTAATATAGTTATAATCAGATTTACTGCTCTCTGCTTCTTTTATACTATTTATAGCTTTCGTTATCAAACTGTATAGTTGCGTAACATCTTCATAACAGAAATCAGCCTTTGAAAAGCTTTCACAATTTTTAAAATCTATAATCGAAGAATTGTTCCCTCTTAATATGCTATTTACAGCACTAAAATCATATTTTAGTAATTCACAAACCGTTTTTCGAAAGAATAGAACCGGATCTGCAAAATACCGCACCTTTTCTTTGTAATCAAATTCTTCTACATATATATCAGGTATATATTTCCGATATTTTTTATTGTGTTCGATTTGTTCCTTAGTATAATCATTTATCATTTTTGAAAGCTTAGATTTATACTCGTTTGGCGCAATTACATCAGATGGAAGCAACGTTTTAAATCTATCGACCGTAGCCATTTTTAGTTCGGTTGCTTCTCCATCTATTATTTCTTCGCATTGAAGTATTCCAACAATTCGATTATTTGAATAAACCGGAGAACCAGATAATCCTTTATACGTATTCTTCTTTCCTGACATAATACTTTGTAGAATCCCATTCCATTTTGCTGATTCGGAGCATGTATCACTAATATGTATGCCTTTTCCAGTAATTTCGTGTGGCTCTTGAATCTCGGTAATAAAGCCATGAATGTTCCATAAAGAATCAGTATCAAGAACTTCATCATCTGAAAAATCAGATGCAAAATACGGCACTTTCTCATTAATCCTAAGCAGAGAAAAAGATTCTGCCTCAGAGAGAATAGTTGCAATTATGCATTTGTCATCAATGATAACATAATGCTTTTCTCCAATAACAATATGACTAGGACAGATTACCAAATCATTAGAAACAAAAAGACCCGTGCCATACTCGGTTTTGTTTTCATCTATGACACTCTTAACTCTAACAATATATCTTTCCACTATTTTCACCTACAATTCAACATCTGTCTGTTCAAATAAGACCTCGTATTTATATTTCCCCTGATTCTTAATCAAAAAATCTCTATACGGATTATTATAATTAAAACATATTGTTTTATATCCTGCAAGAATCAAACGTGCTATTGTATCTTTTTCGGGATGTTGGTTGTTTTTATAGCCATTTGTAGAAATATATGCAAATCTTCCTTTTGTAGTTTCAATCATCTTCACATTAGGCTTGGTCGTTCCATGATGAGATATTTTTACAACATCATATTCTTTTTCAAGATACTTATACCATAATTCGCTTTCTGAATCTCCTGTAAATAGCATTTTCAAATCATCATATTGGATTTCTATTACTATAGATGCTTTATTATAATCATTCATCTCTGTAAGTCTTGATGTTCCTACCCAACTCTCAATACTATCAATACTTGCTGAAACAAATTCCTCTTGATTGATCGTTTCCGCCGTTGTTTCTAGTATTATTTCGCATAGTTTTACAAATCTAGAATCTTGGCTTATCGCATAGTTTCTCCCCAGAATTGATAATAAACCATAATGAAGAGTTTTTGATAGTTTTACTATTTCATTCTGTGATGGCAATAAAACTATTATTTTGCATTTTCCAATTTGAATGCTCTCTTTGCTTTTTTCATCAAAAGAGCTAAAGTTTCTCTTTACTATTCCATCCGGAAAATTAGCATTTATCTTGTATCCATTATTAATACATAATTGCTCAAAATCAATACAATTACTTGCTGAAATATCACCCGTTGTGTCAGGCAACTGCGATAATTTTCCAGATAGATAATAATTAATCTTCTTATCTTGTGAGTTTGAACTTTTGGACATCCTTTCTCGCAATTCAGGATTATAACACAATGTATTATATATACCATTATACCATATATTTTCGACAGTAATAATACTTGGACAAGAAGCTTTTCCATTTTCCTTAATAAACTCTATTGCACCCTCAATATGATCCCTGTCTGCATGCGTTATAACAAGTAGTGTAACACGACATCCTTTGCTTGCTAGTTTTTGCAAAAGAGGCTTTAATTCGGATCTGTAGGTTGTTTTATAACCACAATCTATAATTATACACTCTTTATTCTTGAATTCCAATACAAAGCAATCTCCAGATAAAGCAGGTAAAAAATGTATAATGCAAGATTTCATTATCGTAATCTCCTGTATAGTACTATTGTGCAATGAAACAATAAATACTTCGGGCTACTTTTTGTTCTCCGTCAGCTGCTGGTACATCTTCATCAATTCGGCGACGATCTCGCTTTCGGGCATATCGGGTTTGAAGCCGTAGGCTTGCATTACCGCCTTGTCGTTGGCTTGGTGAGCCTTACGCAGCTCGGGCGGCATAGTGGTCTCGTCGTAGAGGTCGGCGAGGGAGCAATCGGGATAGAGCGCCCTTGCGTCGAGAATAGCCTGTGCGGTTTGTTCTATCTTTGCTTTCTGCTCATCGGTGGGCGAACACCACGGGAAGTTGTTATAGACAATATCACTTGTATACCTGAAATCACTTTTTATTCGTCCGCAAGCAGCTCTCATAAAAGACATATGAACACTTGACATTAACACGCCAAAATGATATAGAGTTGCATCTGGAAGAATAGATACACTGTTCCCTGGAATACTTCCATCATCAGCATATCCTAATGGTATATAACTCCTTGATTCCGATGTGTGAATTGGGAATACAACAAATGCACCGCCTTTGTATTTGCTGTTAGGGCGCATTAGCGTTGGGGTATCTTTTAGCTTATATGCATCTCCAGATTCAACCTGTGAAGTTCTCCACTCTTGACACGCAACGACACGCTTTTTAATTTCTTTAAGCTTGTTCAATTCTGCTGGTGAAATACCAACTAACCATAGACAATAGCGTTCAATGCCGTGCAAATACTCTTTTGCGGTTATAAACGGTCTTATCCATTTCTCTGAATCAGGTTCTTTCTTAATTAATTCGTTTTTTTCATTTGAATCCAATATTAGATAACCATGGTCGGCAGGCTTTATTCCATAAATGACAGATGGTACATCGCAAATTGGCATTCTCCGTTTTTCAATAATTATATTTGGTGCATCTAATAGATAAGCATTGATGTTTTCTGTTTCTACAACTATTTCATTGTCAAATATTTTCTTTTTACCTTGTTTATTGTATGAAAAACCGATAATTATACAATGCACATGTGCTTTTATGCTCGCTTCACTATCCCATCTAAATGTCCTATATGCGAAATTGATAACAAGCCCATCTGAAAACAATGGACTCCAAAGCGGATATACTTGTTGCCCCTGACAAATAGAATTTGTTGAAACGAAAGCACATCTAATATTGGTGTTTTTGATATACGATGAAGCGATTTTATGCCAGCAAGCAACATAATCTATTTCACCACCGTTACCTGCAAAAATGGCGTCTCGGTCTTTTTCTTGTTCAGATGATAATCTTGAACTACCCACAAACGGCGGATTGCCCATTATATATGACAGCTTATCTTTCGGAACAACACTCTCCCAATCCACACGCAAGGCGTTGCCCTCGGTGATGTTGGCATAGCTTTTCAGCGGCAGGAAATCGAGCGACTTGTTTATTATCTTCTCGGTCTCGTGCAGCATCTGGCTCTCGGCTATCCACAGCGCAGTTTTTGCGACCGTCACAGCAAAGTCGTTTATCTCTATGCCGTAAAACTGCCCGATAGACACCTTGACGGTTGACAGGCTGCTTGTGTCGGCAAACATGATAGCATCGCCGAGTGCGGTCTTGATAGCTTCGTTTTCCAGTCGGCGCAGGCTCAGGTAAGTCTCGGTCAGGAAGTTGCCCGAGCCGCAGGCAGGGTCAAGGAATGTCAGCGAAGCGAGCTTGTCTCTGAACGCTTCGAGCTTCTTGTTGCGGACATTTATCTGCTTGCCTTCAAGTATCTCGGCATATTCGGCTTTCAGCCCGTCAAGGAACAGCGGGTCAATGACCTTGTGTATATTTTCAATAGATGTATAGTGCATACCGCCCGAGCGTCTTGTTTCGGGGTTAAGGGTGCTTTCAAACACCGCACCGAAGATAGTCGGGCTGATGTCAGACCAGTCAAAGCCTGCACTCGCCTTGTTTATCAGCAGGTCAACTATCTGCTCGTCAAAGCGTGGTATCTCTATGTTTTTCTCGGCGAACAGACCGCCGTTGACATACGGGAACGCTGCGAGGTCGTCGTCCATATACGGGTCACGGTCTTCGGGCTTGGTATCAAGCACCTCAAACAGCTCTATCAGCTTTTTGCGGACTTCACTTGCAGGGAACTTTGCAAGGTACTGCCCGAACATCTCGTGCGTACCGAAAATGCCTGCGTCCTCTGCATACAGGCAGAACACCAGACGCACGCAAAGAACATTCAGAGATTTGAGCGTTTCGGGCGCATCGGGGTTTTTGTACTGCTTCTTGATAGCATCGTACATCTTTCCGACAAGCTCGCCCGCCTTTAAGGATATTTCCATTTCACGCTGCAATATCTGCTTGTCCTTGTCTATGATAAAGCCGAAACGGTGACATTCTTTCTCCAGATCGCACAACTTTATTTCCTCATAGTTGCTTTCATAGCCGAGTTTGTCAAGGTCGTGTATGCGGAAAGTCTCGAAGTTCGACACGATGATGTACCGAGCCTTTTCCGACCTTATCAGCTTCTGCGAATACTGTTCCGCCTGCTCAAAAGGTGTGAGCATCTCACCGTGGCGTGGCTCTTTCTTGTCGAGGTCAAGCCCAAGGCTTTTCTGCTCGATAAGCACCTTTGTTTCGGGGATATACGCATCTATGTAAGTCGTGTGTCCTTTGTACTGCACAGGCTTTTCAAAGTGGATATGCTCGTCAGCGTTCTCAACGCCGAGCACCTTCTGCAAAAAGCCCATCCAGAAACGGTGTGTGTCCTGCTTCTCATCGCCCTTGCCAGCCCATTCCGCAGCAAACTTCTTCGCCGCAGCCTTCTGTTCCTTGTCGGTCATAAAACTGTCCTCCCATCATCAATGTTATTATTTTGTTTATATTATATCACATCAAGAAAATATTAGCAACAACAAAAAACTATAATTTAGTACCAAATCTAACGATTTATCATTTAGTACCAAAAGTCATTGACATCAGGCTTTGGATGTGATATAATTATAGTACCAAAAGTAACGGTGGTTAGATTTGAAAGGAGCCGCAAAATGATATATGGTTATTGCAGAGTTTCTACTCAAAAGCAAAGCGTTGGGCGACAGATCGCAAACATAACAAAGGCTTACCCGGATGCTGAGATCGTGCAGGAGATATATACCGGCACAACGCTGAACAGACCTGTACTCAACCGTTTGCTCAAAAAGCTTAAAAAGGGTGACATTGTTGTCTTTGATGAAGTCAGCCGTATGAGCAGAGAGCGTGACAAGGGTTATGAACTCTATATGGAACTGTTTGACAAAGGCATTGAGCTTGTATTTCTCAAAGAGCCACATATAAACACGCAAAAGTACCGTGATGCAATAAAGCAGCAGTTAAGCATCAGCACAACCAAGCAAAAAGATGGCGAATATAAAGGAAAAGCCTCTGTCAATCTGCTTGAAAACCTTGAAAGCGCTCTCAATCAGTTTATGCGTGAGCTTGTCGAGGATAACATATCTCTCGCCCTTGACAGAGCAGAAAAAGAAAGAGAATACCTTTCTCAAAGAACCAAGGAAGGATTACAAAAAGCAAAAGAAGAAGGCAAAGTGCTCGGCACTAAACCGAAAGCAAAATTGAATGTAAAAAAAGCCGCAGCAGCCAAAGCAGTGATGATACAGATGCTTGAAGAGTTCGGCGGTACACTTAGTGATAAAGAATGCTTGCAGTATCTTTGCGGTAATCCCGACACTCGTATTAGTCGAAACTCATATTATAAATATAAGCAGGAAATAAGGACGAGCCACATATAAAAGGGAAAATATTACAGATTACTCGATTTTGAACTATTTCAAAGTTGAGTAATTTCCCAAAAATTTCAAAACTAACATAGTGAAAAAGACTTGACACCTTCATGATTCCAAGTCTTTTCCTATAATTACGATATCATTGCCCATAACCGTATTCTTCGCACTGTTCAAACCCATATCCTCCGTGCGGCTCGTTCCCGAATCCTTCGTTCTGCCCAAATCCTTCGTGCTGAGGATTATAATAACCAGTATCATAAAAAGGGCGATAAATGTACGAATCAAGACCATAAATCTTTTGGGGTGTTGTTTCGCCCGGTCTGAGTTCTTCGTATACCTTTCTGTACATATTCATCTTCGCATCAATGTCATCGATCATATGCAGCAGTGTTGCCTCGGGTATTGCAGGCATGCTGGCAGCACCATACTCTCTTTTCCCGTGATGTGATGCAAGCATGTGCTTGAGCATTCTTACCTTTTCAGGATGATAACCCGGATTCGGAACAAAGCATTTTAAATGATCATTTATGATTTCACACCCCAAGAGCGGATGTCCGAACAAAACGCCATCGGGTGTGAATGTAGCGGCTCCGCAATCACTTGTACTATACTCCTTTATTTTTCCTACGTCGTGCAATGCAGCGCCGCAAACGAGAAGTTCTTTATCTATGTTTTCATAAAGCTGACTCAAGGCAACAGCCGACCTAACCATACCATAAGTATGCCAAAGCAGACCGCCTATGTGGTTGTGATGCATACTAATGGCTGCTGACGACCTGATAAAAAAGATTCTATAGTTTTCAAGAATCAAAACTGCTAACTCGGACAAAGGTGTATACATGCCACCAAAATCATCAGCCACACTTTTGAGTGTGTTAATGATATAATTGAACATCATATCCGCACCCAACGGCGGAGTTATTATGTAATCGTATATGTTTGTTGTGTTATCAGCGCTGATGTTGATTATCTTCAGGCTTGGACCGCCTTTATAATCTTCAACTTCTATATTGACATATACCATATGCCCTTCTGATATGCCCATATCCAGAAGATCCTGCTGCGTTCTGTTAAACTCAGCTACGCTTTTCTTGGTTTTTCCATCAGAGAGTATAAGCCTAAGATAGGTTGTGCCCGTTGAGGCTGTCTCCGTTGTCATCTTCTCAAGCAAAAGCGGTCTTTCGAATCTATCTCTTATTCTCGCTTCTGCGAGTGGTTTCCATACAGTTGTCATTGTTTCTACCTCCATGTTGTCGTTATTAATCTTGTTCTGCTTTGTATAATTGTTTGTTGTTTCTCCTTTTGCCCTGCGCTAGTTTCAGAATGTTTCCTTTCCAACAGGCTCGCCCCAGTCTATTTCTTCGGGTTTATAATCCCCTTCATATCCTTCAAACAATTCGTCAATGGTTTTATGCTTTTTATCTGCTCGGTCTTTGGGCTTATTGTCGGCGGATTTGGTTTGTTTATTTATTTCTTTGTCATCAAGCCTATCCTCAGCAGTCTTGGTCATACGGCTTTCTCCTTTCTGTGTCTTATATGTTGTTCAGGCTCGCTTATTATTTTTTCTCTCTGGATGTTAGTTCTCGAATTGTTTTTTCATCAATTTCGGCATCTCGCAGTCTGTCACGGATATTTTGAGATTCATCCTCTTCAGCTTCAGCGATTTGTTTTGCAGCTTCCTTTTGACTGAGGTCTTCAAGCGCTTTTCCTAAATCAACGTATTTCTCGACTAAAAACCGTTTCCTCCACTTGTCATAATCAAGTTTTTCTCCCTGCTGATCTGACTCATTTTCAGCCGGTTTGATTTCAGAAATTATCTCGTTCAAGGTCAAATCATGCAAACCATTCTTCGCAGCAGCCTCTCTTATACTATCCGGTACATTTATTGCTTCATCTTGTATCAGGTAACATATCAGTTTTTTGACCTTATCATCAGGCGTTCCATAAGCTATTAATCGAGGGAGCAGATAGGCTCTTAGACCATAATCCAGTTGGCTCATAACGAAGGCATACACATGAAAATAGTTCTTTGTAAGCCTCATTTTTACATATCCGTCTTCCCCGAGGCAGTTACTGTATGTATTCTCTTGCACGATTTGTGTCCACTTTTTTCTTAAGCGTTCTATCCAAGCATCATCTGCACGGTCATCGTTCGTTTCATTGACCTGTATCTGCGGCTTCTTTGGTTCAAACGGGTGCTGCTTTGCGTATTCTACGGCAGCTGCATTAAACTCCTCGGCAGGCATATCACCGAAATGCTTTTTGCGCCACTCGGTGTAATTGTCTTCAAGCGGCGTAAGAATGAGTGAATGCCCTGACTTTTCAATGCAATAATCCGTAGATTCAAGGTGCATATCCTCTGGAAGCCGTATAATCTGCCCGTCCTCGCTTTCAATTATTTTTACAGTCTTCATTTTTCATCACCTCTGTATTTGTTATACGTCATCCTTCGTTTCATTGACCTGTATGCCGATAAACAGTCCTATTTGTGAGAGAAAGTCTCCGATCACATTCAGTCCGTCTTTATAATATCTAAGCTTTCGGCTTTGCTCCTGCGGGATATCTTTGTAATCGGGCGGACACGAGAAAGCCCAATCTGCACAGTCTATATTAAAGACAATGCGGTAGCATTTCTTGATGTCTATCCCGTTAATGTCTGCACAAGCCAAAAGATCATCAGACTCTCCGACAATACATTTTTCGCCGTCGAATGACAAGAGGGCAAGCACAGATCTGCCTGATTCAAGCTGTGATTTAATGCTTATATTATTGTGTTTGATTATCTGCAATTTCAACACCACCCTTTTGTAGAATCATAAAGCATTTTTTGGTCAATGATATTACGACATCGTTTTAATAGCCGTTAATCAGCGCTTTCATTCTCACCGATCTTCAGCTGCGATTTCTTGGGTTGAAACGGGTGCTTTTCTTCATATTCCGCAGCAGCAGATATTATCTCCTTAGAAGATCTATCCTTAAATAATCCCTTGCGCCACTGCGTGTAATCAAACCTTTCACGCTTGATATAAGCTATAAAGCGCTCTGTTCCGATTGTGCCAAGATGCTCAAGCAAGCACGCATAGCCTTGATCCACGATCTCTTCATCGCTTAAGTTATCAGTGTTTATCATTTGTATCCTCCTTTTCACGCTGCAATCGCAGGTCGATTTCCTTCAACATGCTCTCACATTCCTCTACGGACTTTCTAAGCATTCTTGCCGCCTGTTCAATAGGATAGCCGTTCTCTCTGACTAGTTTAATAAGACGTTCTTCTTCAACAGCTTCTCTTGCCTCTTCTCTTGCGGCTTGTATCCACGGTGCAACACCAGGGTCATCAGGGGTATATGTTTCATCAGAATCTACATCATATGTGTCTATCTCTACCTCTACAAACGACCACGACTGATTGGTCTTGTGACCCCATACCTCAACTCCCTCTTTCAGAAAGTCAAAATGCTTATACACAAAGCCGTTATCGTGCAGCCACTTTTCTGCCTTGTCCATACTTGAAAACAGCCTTGTTTCAGTTGATGCCCTTTCAATAAACGCAAACCCCTCCTTACACTGCGTAAGCTTGACAGAAACGATTTTCTGTTCACCCGAAAGCACTGCGGCTCTATCCTTCTTATCGTCCATGATATAACCTCTCATTCCTTTTTCTCACCTTTGTGTTTAATGTAGTCATTCATTAGTATTTCGAATTTCTCAACATCTATATCCAAAGTACAAGCTGCTTCTTCTGGCGTAATCGTCCCATTTTGCACAAGTCTGGGAAATATCTTCATTGCTCCTTCGACCATTGCACTTTTCTCCCACGGAGATATCCCCGGCTCTCTATAAACAAATATTTCATCCGAATCAACGGCATATATGCCAATAGAAACATCATAGCATGACCACGATTCATCGTTCTTATGTCCCCAGGAATCATACTTGCGGTTTGCATAATTATATTCCTTGATCTCAAAGCCTTTGTCATGCAGCCACTTTTCCGCTTTATCAATACTTGAAAACACTCTCGTTTCTGATGATGTGGGGTTCAGCTGATAAGTGTTATGTATATAATGCGTAAGCTTTACAACTGCTACCTTTTCCTTTTCTGACTTAAAATCCTCTGTCGGCATATTTATATCATAGCTGTTGCTATAAACATACTCAGGCGCAATATCGATTCTTTCGTTATCCCACGTTATAACTCCATCACGCAGGAAAATATCCGAAAAAATCTTCTCGTCTTTCAGCGGCTCAAA
>CAMZIK010000043.1 GCA_947307175.1 uncultured Clostridia bacterium | reverse complement strand
ACCCACGACCTCTAGCGTGACAGGCTAGCGTTCTAACCAGCTGAACTACCCGGCCATTGAAAAAAATATCTTCAACCTGCCGAGCTGAGCGCCGACATTTGAAGAAGTTTATTTAACGAGTCAGCAGAGGTCCTTAGACCTCCGCATTCTCATTATGGTGGGGACAACAGGGATCGAACCTGTGACCCTCTGCTTGTAAGGCAGATGCTCTCCCAGCTGAGCTATACCCCCATTTTCTTGTCCGTTGCGATTTGCAACATTGATATTATACTACAATTCATTTCATTTGTCAAGCATTTTTTTTATTTTTTTGAGATTTTTTTATTCTTCACGATAAAGCTGCGCAAATGCGCACGGTATCGCCGCCGAAAGAGATACTGATACTACTCTTTATTCACTAAAAAGCCTGTATGGAAATCATCCCATACAGGCTTTGATATTAGTTATCCATTTTATTTCTGAGCTTTTCCTGCTCCTCGTCCATCATCTTCATGAGGTCTTCGATAGAGCTATCGGCTGTCTTTGGTCTTGCCTGTGCAGGTCTGCGTTGGATCTGCGGTGCAGGTCTGGTCTTAGGTGCAGGTGCAGGCGCTTCTTCTGTATCGTCGATTATCTTTGAAGCCTGCTCATAATAGCTGTTATCTACATTATGGTTTGAGAACGTCTTTTCCTCGTCCTCTGCTTTCTTTACGGTGTCCTCCTGCTCTCTCTGGGCACGGCGCTTAGCGATCTGCTCGCCTTCCTTATCGCCGCCGAACAGGAAATCGTCAAGCTTGACGTTATTCTTATTGCCCTGCTTTTCCTTTTCTCTCGGCGCTCTTGTTTCAGATGTTTCTCTGTTTCTTCTTACAGGTTCGTCATCGTCCCTGCTTCTTCTTGAACGTCTGTCGTCGTATTCGTCGTCATACTCGTCATCGTAGCCGTCATCGTATCCATCGTCGTAATACTCGTCATCTTCGTCGTCATAATACTCGTCATCATCGTAATCATCTTCATACTCATCGGAAGAAGAATGCTTTACGATAGCGATGATAAGCTCGATAAGTATCAGCAGGAACACAGGTATAGCAATACAAAGGATCATGCCGATAGTTGAAGATACGAAGGAGATTATCTTACCAGCGGTCTTATAGTAGGTGCTGGCGATACCAACGATATTTGAAGACTTGATCGCATATTTGGTATCGGGATCTTTTTTCTGGAAGACATTATAGGTAACGCCGTCCTCGCCCTCCTTGGTCTCGATGGAGTCGAGCCAGAACACGCTTGTGCCTATTCCTGCAACGTCTTTACAAAGGATAGCGCTGTTTACTTTATCTTTGCTCGGTGTTCCGTCAGAAGCGACAACGAGCGAGCCTTTAGGAACTACGTCGCCCATACGGTCTGACTGCATCACATAGAACGAATAGCCTGCGATGCCCGGCGTGGAATCCTTATTCCTGAACAGGAGCGACAGTCCTACCACGAATATCATTTCAAGAACGATAAACACGATAAAGAATATCAGCACATTTTTTGCCGCCGAAGACTTTCTGCGTTTGGTTTTAGAACTCATAACAATTTACATCCTTTCCCCTTTTGCTTAGCCGATAAGCACAGACGATCCATTTACACAAAAGAACCGTCCGTCTGGTAAAATACATCACTTTCTGATTATATCACATATTGCGCACAAATTCAACTGTTTTTCAGTATTTTTTTACGATGCGCTTTTTGCTTCATCTTTTTCAAACCTGACGGTTATGGTATAGGTTTCGTCATTTTGTATCATTGAATACTTCATTACGGGGTCGTCTTTCTTTTTGGAGAGCGTCTCATTGAGCAGTGAGAACATTCTCGGTGTATCGCCGTCCTCATCGGTATCGAACAGCTTCTGCAGAGCGTGGATATAAGCGTCCTTATCGGTACACTTTATCCTTGCGAGCCCGTCTCCGTTTTTAACTGCAAGCTCTATTGCTTTTTTCATTGTCTCGTCTGCGGTGCGCCCGTCGTCGCACAGGACATCATTAACCACGAAATAATCCGCATCTTCGCTTCTTGCGTCGGGATAATGCATGAATTTATTATTATCTGGAGTATGGTTCTTTTCAAACTCATCGTCGTCGACACCGAAGTAGTCGTATCTTATATACTCGCTTCCCATATCGCCCACAGGATCGTCCCAGGTAACGTCGAAATCATACCACTTATCGTCGATCATAATCTTATTCCAGATATGGCCCTGACCGCTTCCTGTCTCTCCCGCCTGACCTATTACGGGGATAGCATTTATGCCTGCTCTGTCGCAAAGGGCGAGCATAGCTTTGGCATAGCCCTCGCAGACACATCTGCCCTGAACGAGGCAGCCGTATGCGGAATATGGCTGTTCGCTCTGATCGTCGTAGGTACAGTTGGTGATGATATAGTCATGCAGATATTTTACTTTTTCATACTGGGACATATCTTTCTTTATGCCTTCGAGTATGGAATCTATTTTCTTATTCAGCTCTTTGCGCTCTTCCCTTGCCTGTTCTTTAGTGCGGGAATACTGGACATTAACGCCTGTAACGTAGCCTTTTTTATTCAGCGAGATGGTATAGCTGCCGCCGATATAGTTGAGATAAGGATTTGACACAGTGAACAACACGATGAAATCTCCGACGTCGTCCTGTTTGAGAACGTTATTTTCGATCTTTATGGTCTCCTCAAAATCGTGAACGCCTTTATATATCTGGTGATAGACCGTCTGCTCTTTTTCGGTGAGGTAATCAAGGAAATACTCGGAAACGTAAGTATCGTTTATCTCATCAAAGTCCTCTTTGGTAACGTTATCGGCAGCATTTTTCTCCTGCTTTTCCTCGACCTCGTAATTAATGGTAGTTCGGGTCGCTTCGTTATAGAAAACGGCATCTGGATCGGGGGAACTGAAGAAGGTCTTTATTTCCTCATAAGCTTCTCCTTCACGGCTGCGTCCGACGGTCAGACCTCCTGCGAGAGAGACTGCGACTACCACTGTCATAGCAAAGGCAAGTATTCTGTTTTTCTTCTTTACAGCCATAGTCATTTTCTCCGCTCCGACCTTTACACTATTGAGCTTCAGCCTTATCTTTCTTTACGGCTCTTACTCTCTCTATCATATTATCCTTTACCTCAAGCACATGGAACTCAATATCCTCCCAGCGCACGCCTGCATTCTCCTCCTGCGTGGGTATATGCCCAAGCAGATCCACAACAAAGCCTGCGATGGTATCAAATTCCGTATCCTGCGGGACCTGCTTTCCGAGCGCTTCCATTGCGTCGGCAAAATCCGCAGTGCCGAGAAAGTCGAATATGTCCTCGGAATGTTTCTGTATCTCCTCTTCCTCGTCGTCATATTCGTCCTGTATATTTCCCACGATAGTTTCAAGCAGGTCTTCCATAGTGATTATGCCTGCTGTTCCGCCATACTCATCGACGACGACGGCTATCTGGTTCTTAGATTTTGTAAATTCCTCAAAAAGCTCTCCGCACTTGTTGCTTTCGGGAACGAACATTATTTCCCTCATGAACTCCTTTGCGCTGTGGAACGCTCCGTCGTTTTCAAGCACGAGACGCAGCAGGTCCTTGACATAGACCACGCCGCAGATATTATCCATATTTTCGGTATACACGGGCAGTCTTGACTTGCCCTCATCTATCGCAAGGCGTATCGCCTGCTTTATATCGTCATTTTCCTCCACGCCGATTATATCGGTACGGTGGGTCATTACGTCCTTTATCTCGGTATCGTCAAACTCGAAGATATTGCTTATCATCTCCGCCTGGCTTTCCTCTATACCGCCTGTTTCATTGACGGCATCGACCATCATTAGTATTTCTTCTTCGGTGACGGCATCGGGGTCGGCAGTGCTTTTCACTCCGAAAATTCTAAGGATACCCTTTGACACAAGCTCCACCAGCCACACCAGCGGCATGAACAGTGCTATCCACACGCTGAAAGCTCCGCTTGCGGCAAGAATGAACTTCTCTCCTATCTTTCCCGATGTACACAGCCTTTTGGGTATAGTAACAGCAAAGACTGTCACAAAAAAGACCACTGCCAGCACGGCAAGCGCAAACGCAGCAAGACCTGTTCCGTAATATCCCACCGAGCCTGTGCTGTCGATATAGAACAGCTTTGCAAGAGCTTTTCTTATCAGAGGATAGTACAGATGCGTACTGAGCGCAGCTATGCAGGAAAGCATGAAGGATCTTGAGATGACATTTGCCGAAACGAATCTTCCCGGTCTTTCGAGCAGGCTCGTAAGCACACGGGCTTTTTTATTATTCTCGCTCAGCAGTTTGCGCAGTCTTACTTCTGTTATCTCCACCGCAGCGCTTTCGCAGGCGGTAAAGAATCCGGTCAGGGCAGTAAGCAGCAGGCAAACGCCTGTTATAAGCCATATTCGCACGGCAGGATCCATTAAATCATCAACCTTTTCCTGAAACATCTCGTTTTACATACTATACATTATAATTCTACACAACAATACAAGGTTTGTCAATAGAAATATAGCACATAAAACAGAAAAATAATACCTGCGGTATTGCCAAAACAGAAAAAAAGTAGTATAATTATACTGAGCTATCGGACAAAATTCGGAAGGAGGATATGCTCCTTGGGCGGAGCATTACGGTATTATGCGAAACAGCGGTATTTTGATGCATATTTCATCGCTGCCGAACGATTACGGCATCGGCAAGCTGGGAAAGGAATCTTATAAGTTCGTGGATTTTCTGGAAAAGGCTAAGCAGAGCTGCTGGCAGATACTGCCCGTTTCTCCGACAAGCTACGGAGATTCGCCTTACCAGAGCTTTTCTATCCATGCGGGAAACCCTTATTTTATTGACTTTGAAGCGCTTGAGGAGGAAGGCTACCTTGAGGCTGACGAGTACAAGGGTCTTGAATGGGGAAAAGACAAGACGCAGGTGGATTACAGCACCATATATGAGCTGACATTCAAGGTCCTTCGCAAGGCACACAAGCGTTTCCGCAAGAAGACCGAAAAGGGCTTTCACAAGTTCGCTCTTGCCAACAAGGACTGGATATACGCCTACGGGCTTTTCATGGCTCTGAAAACAGCTAATGGCGGCAAGGGCTGGTATGAATGGGACGAAAGCCTGAGAATGTGCAAGCCCAAGGCTGTGAAGGCTGCTGCCAAAGAGTATGCCAACGATATTGATTTCTGGTGCTTTGTCCAGTATAAATACTATCAGCAGTGGGAGAAGCTCAAAAAGTATGCCAACTCAAAGGGTATACGCATAATCGGCGACATTCCGATATACGTTGCTTATGACAGCGTTGAGGTATGGGGGCAGCCGGAGCTTTTCTATCTGGATAAGGACAAGAAGCCTATTGAGGTCGCAGGCTGTCCGCCTGATGTTTTCTCAGAGGACGGTCAGCTATGGGGAAATCCGCTTTACCGCTGGGACTACATCGAAAAGAAAAAGTTCCGCTGGTGGATAGAGCGAATAAAAGCGGCTTCACAGATATATGATACAATAAGGATAGACCATTTCAGAGGATTTGAGAGCTATTACTGCATACCCTACGGCGCAAAGACTGCACGCAAGGGTCAGTGGCGCAAGGGTCCTGATATGAAGCTGTTCAAGGAAGTGAACAAGCAGCTCGGAAACGTTGACATCATCGCTGAGGACCTCGGTTTCCTCACAAAGAAGGTCACAAAGATGCTCGAAGCCAGCACATATCCAGGAATGAAAGTGCTTGAATTCGCTTTCGGTTCGGGCAATACAAACGGCTATCTTCCGCACAACTTCAAAAACACCAACAGCATATGCTACACTGGTACTCACGACAACGAGACTATCGCAGGGTGGATAAATAGCGCTGACGAAAAGACTGCGAAGCATTGCAGGGAGTATCTCGGCGTGAAGACAGACAAGGAAGTTCCGTGGGCTATGATTAGGCTTTGCTGGTCAAGCGTTTCAAACACGGCTGTTACACAGATGCAGGATCTGCTGGAGCTTGACAACAAGGCAAGAATGAACACGCCTTCGACTCTCGGCGACAACTGGAAGTGGAGACTGGAGGACTTGTCGGAGCTTGATGATGAGCTTGCAAAGAAGCTTGCCGATCTGACGGTGCTTTACGGCAGATGCGCTGAGGAAAAGCAGGAAGACAAGGCTGAAGATAAAGATAAAAAAGATAAAACAGAGGATAAAAAGGACAAAGCAAAAGACGGCACCAAAGAAGAAACATCCGATAACGGAAAGGACGGTTCTGATGGATAAGAATTTGTTTGCGCAGGCGCTTGAAAAGGATCTGCTGAGAAAATACGATACGACTGTCGAAAAAGCTCTCGACTGGCAGCTGCACGAATGTGTGAGCGCTGTTGTTATGGAAAACATTTCGGAAAAACACAGCGCAAGCCTTGAAAAGCATCTTTCGGGCAGGCGTGCGATGTATCTTTCAATGGAGTTCCTTATGGGGCGTGCGGTCCATAACAACCTCATGTGCGAGGGAGTTTACGAAGACATCGAAAGCGTTCTGAACGAACACGGCAGGAGCCTTGACGACCTTGAGACTATCGAGGACGCTGCGCTCGGAAACGGAGGACTGGGCAGACTTGCTGCCTGCTTCCTTGATTCCGCTGCAACTCTTGACCTTCCGCTTGACGGCTACGGAATAAGATACAAGTACGGTCTTTTCAAGCAGTCGATAGTTGAGGGCTTCCAGAGAGAAGAAGCTGACGACTGGACAAAATACGGCGACCCGTGGTCAAAGCGCTGCGAGCAGGACACTGTGCTTGTTGAATATGCAGATCAGACTGTCAGGGCTGTGCCTTACGATATGCCAATAATCGGCTACGGCACGGACAACATAGGGAATCTGCGTCTGTGGCAGGCTGAGGCAGCAGGCGGATTTGATTTCGGAAAGTTCAACGACGGCGACTACGCAGGCGCTCAGGCTGAGATAAACAGCGCTGAGGACATCTCCCGTGTGCTTTATCCGAATGACAACACAGATGAGGGAAAGAAGCTCAGACTCAAGCAGGAGTATTTCTTCTCGTCCGCTTCGATAACCGATGCGCTTGCAAAGCACAAATCCCGCTTCGGTAACCTTGACGAGCTTGAAAAGTACGTTACCATACAGCTCAACGATACTCACCCCGTTATCGCTATCCCTGAGCTTATCAGGCAGCTTGTGAATGAGGGTTATGACTTTGAAACGGCTTTTGACAAGGCGCACAAGATATTCAACTACACCAACCACACAATTATGGCGGAGGCGCTGGAAAAATGGCGCTGCTCACTGGTGGAGACAGTGCTGCCGAATGTTTACAGATACATTCTTATGATAAACGAGCGCTTTATCAGAGATATGTATTCAAAGGGCATGGACAGGAAGGACATAGAAAAGATTCAGCCTATCTCAAACGGCATGGTGAACATGGCTTACATGGCTATCTATGTTTCGTCCTATATCAACGGCGTTGCTGAGATACACACCGAGATACTCAAGACCGATGCTCTGAAAAAATGGTATGAGCTTTACCCTGAAAGATTCCAGAACAAGACCAACGGCATCACGCAGAGACGCTGGCTGGCGCTTTGTAACAAGGAGCTTTCGGCGCTCATCACCAGGCTGCTGGGCGATGAAGGCTGGATAACCGATCTTGACAGGCTCAAAGAGCTTGAAAAATATGCAGATGATGAGAATATCCTGCGTGAGTTCATCAGCATCAAGAAGCAGAAAAAGCAGCAGCTTGCTGACTTTATCAAGATGCACGACGGCATAGACGTTGACCCAAGCACGATATTTGATATTCAGATAAAGAGGCTGCACGAGTACAAGAGGCAGCTGCTCAACGCCCTTTCGATAATCTACATCTACTACGGCATCAAGGACGGCAGCATAAAGGATTTCACGCCGACAACGTTCATCTTCGGTGCTAAATCAGCTCCGGGATACAGACGTGCAAAAGCTATCATCAAGCTGCTGGGTGAGATAGGAAATATGGTAAATTCAGACGAACAGACAAAGGGCTTGCTCAAAGTCGTTTTCGTTCAGAACTATAACGTCTCCTATGCACAGAAGCTCGTTCCCGCTGCCGATGTTTCGGAGCAGATCTCCACGGCAGGCACGGAGGCAAGCGGCACGGGCAACATGAAGCTTATGCTCAACGGAGCTGTGACGCTGGGAACTTATGACGGCGCTAATGTTGAGATAGTTCAGGAAGCAGGCGAGGAGAATAACTACATCTTCGGCGCAAGAGTCGAGGAGCTGGCTGAGATAATGCCTGACTACGATCCGAGAAAGCTTGTTTTTGAAAACGAAAAGATAAACCGTGCGCTTAATAAACTCATTGACGGAAGCTTCGACGACGGCGGTATACCGTCAGACCAGGAAGGCAGCCTGGAGGAGCTTTACAAGGCTCTGACAGACGGTGCGAGCTGGCACGTTCCCGATCACTACTATGTTGTGGGCGATCTGGAAAGCTACGTTGAGGCAAAACTCAGATGCAACGGCGACTACAAGGACGAGATGGGATTTGCAAAGAAGTGCTGGCTGAATATGTGCAACGCAGGAAAGTTCTCGTCAGACAGAACGATAAAGGATTACGCCGAGAACATCTGGAAGATAGCTCCTGTTTCAAAGTGAGGTGCATCGAATGGGCTGGGAAGCAGATGTACTTCTGTGGATACAGGATAACATGCGAAATGCGGTACTTGACCCGATATGCAAGTTTTTTGGTTATATCGGTGCGCACGGCGAGCTTGCTATCGCTGTGGCACTTCTGCTTCTGATAATACCAAAGACAAGGCACATCGGTATAGTATGTTCAGTATCGCTTGCAACGTCATATATACTGGGAAACATAATCATCAAGCAGATCGTGGACAGACCAAGACCTTATGATACGATAGATGGGCTGACACTTCTGACGGATCCGCTGAAAGATGCCTCGTTCCCGTCGGGGCATGCCTCGGCAACGTTTGCGTGCCTGTTTGTCATAGTGCTTATGATGCCGAAGATATACGGCATTCCCGCACTTTTCGTTTCGCTGTTCATGTCGTATTCAAGGCTTCATGTCGGCGCACACTACCCTACCGACGTTATTGTGGGAATTGCGCTGGGCATATCCTGTGCGTGTTTCTATACGGTTATATATAAGAAAAAGTTTGCTCCAGATGCAAGAGGGAGCAAACCTTTGAAAGGAAAGTAATTTATAATGGAAGAAAAAAACAAGGAAAAGAAGAATTTTGAGATACCACGTCCCGAATTTCCAAAAAGAGCCGTTATCACAGGCGGTATGCCCTACGGCAACAAGGAGCTTCACTTCGGTCACGTCGGCGGTATGCTGGTGTTTGCGGACACCTATGCAAGATTCCTGCGTGACAGGATAGGCAGCGAGAACGTTATTTTCGTCACGGGTACGGACTGCTACGGCTCGCCTATCGCTGAGGGCTGGAGACAGAAGGTCGAAAAGGGCGAATTTGAGGGCAGCCTTGAGGATTTCGTAAGAAGAAATCACGACAAGCAGGCTGACACGCTTGAAAAGTATGCTATCAAGCCGAACCTGTTCGCTGCTTCGGGACTCGACAGGAGCAAAGATGTACACGCACAGTACACGGCTGAGTTCCTGAACTCGCTGTTTGAAAAGGGACAGCTCGAAAAAATATCAACTATGCAGTTCTTTGACGAGAAAGCAGGCGTTTTCCTCAACGGCAGACAGGTCGTAGGCAAATGCCCTGTTGACGGCTGCACCTCGGAAAAAGGCTACGCAGACGAGTGCGACATGGGACATCAGTATATGCCTGAAAACCTCGTTGACCCTGTCAGCACTCTGACAGGCGAAAAGCCGTCGATGCGCCCCGTTACCAACTGGTACTTCAAGCTTTGCGACTACGAGAAGCTTTTGCAGGAGTGGGTCGCACAGATGCAGAAGCGCAAGGACATCAGACCTGTTGTATGGAAGACTATCTCGGAATTTCTCAAGCCGCCTGTAATTTACGTCAAGCGTGAGTTTGAGGAGACTTACAAGCAGATACAGGGAGAACTTCCTGCGCACGAATACATCGAGGAGCCGAAAAAGCCTTCGTTCACTATCGCTTTCACGGCGCTTGCGGACTGCGAGGAGGCTTGCAGAGTCCTCACAGCACACGGCATAAGATACAGAACAGGCAAGAAACTCGTTCCGTTCAGACTTACGGGCAACATCGAATGGGGCGTTCCTGCGCCGAAATTTGAAAAGGACGGCGAAGATCTGACGGTATGGGTATGGCCTGAATCGCTGTGGGCTCCTATCTCATTCACCCAGACCTACCTTGAATCTCAGGGCAGGGACAAGGCTGAATGGAAGGATTACTGGTGCTCCAAAGAGGCGACAGTTTACCAGTTTATCGGACAGGACAACATCTATTTCTACGGGATCGCAGAGCCTGCTATGTGGATGGCTCAGCAGGCTTCACAGCAAAAGAGCGCTGACCCTGCCGAGGGTGAACTTCAGATGCCGATAATCGTTGCCAACCACCACATTCTTTTCCTTGACAAGAAGGCTTCAAGCTCAGGCGCAGTAAAGCCGCCTATGGCTGACGAGCTGCTGAACTACTACACACCAGAACAGCTTCGTATGCACTGGCTGGGACTCGGTCTTGGACAGCGCTCGGTAAGCTTTATGCCAAAGCCGTTCAACCCCGATGCAAAGGCTGATGAGCAGGACCCCGTTGTAAAGGACGGTCTGCTGCTTTCAAACGTATACAACCGCATAATCAGAACTGCGTTCTACACGACGCAGAAAGAGCTTGACGGAGTGCTTCCGACAAATGCTCCAAGCGAGAAGATACTTGCAGAGGGCAAAAAGGCAGTTCTGGACTATGAGAGGCACATGTCCCGTTTTGCGTTCCACCAGTGTACCTATGTGCTTGACAGCTACATCAGAAATGCGAGCAAATACATGGCTAAGGCGCTCAAGCCTGAGGAACAGTCCAAAGAGGAGCTTTCGCAGGCGCTTGCGGACATTTTCTACATCATTAGGATAGCTGCGATACTTCTGCACCCGATGGCTCCATTCGGCACGGAAAAGGTGCGTGAGTACCTCGGTGTTGATGAGAGCTTCTGGTCATGGGAACATATATTTGAGCCTGTAAGCTTCTTTACAGGTGAAGGACACAAACTGAAATTCCTGCCGCCAAGAACGGACTTCTTTACAAGACACGAAAGCCAGTTCGCTCAGGCAGACGAATAAAAATCAGAATTTAGCGGAGCGAAGCTCCGCTTGTTTTTGGGGGCTTTCCGATCGCCCCCAAGCCCCTTCGGACACACATCTGTTTAATAATCTAAATTCTGATTTTGGGAAATACTTTGATAGACTTAAACTTATTGTTTTCTGCAAATGACCATAAAAAAACTGCCTCGGAGCTTTTCCGAAGCAGTTTTTTATTATTTCTTCTGTTTTTCTAATTCTTTCAAAACATCTGATGCGCTGGGTGCTGTGCTCGGCACTATCTTTATCTTCATCATCGCTTCAGGCTTGCCGAAACGGAAGATGACAAGCGCATAAACGCCAGTTGATCCGCCATCTTTCTTATCGACGCTCAGTCCTCCCATATCGCCGTAGTGGTTCTCATCGGGAGCTGTATCCCAAGGTGTCTTGTCGATGCAGATACGGTTTATCTCGTCTTCGGTGATGGTCTTATAGTCCTTGTTCTCATCGAACTTTACGATATAATTCGTGAGATTATCCCTTGTCGATGACTTGATATATATCTCAAAGAACTCGTCAAGTTCAAACTCATAAAACTCGCTCGTATCCGAAAAGCCATGTTCTTTGGCTATCTCTTCTATCTCGGGGTCATCACGCCACGAGCCCTGATGCTCCAGCTGGACGCCGGTTATAACGGTAGAACCGTAGGGTGTGAGCGCCGTCAGCTTTCCGAGGTCTCCCCTTGTGTCTTTTTTGCTGCTGCTGTCAAAAAGGTCGCAGGCGGTACACATTACGCACATAACGGCTGCGCACAGCAAAACGAAAAATCTTTTCATATAATATCTCCCTTGCTATTATCAGCCGAGCTTTATTGTCTCTCCCGGAACAGAAACGCCCTTGCTGATATGCACCGGGATCTTCTGCTCCTCGGTAAAGCCGATCGTTTCGTCGTCCTGAAGCACAACATCTTCGGAGATGACATACTCACAGATAGAATACATAAAGCTCAGCACATCGCTCGGCTCTGCATCTGTCCCTGTTATCTCCATTTCAAGCTTGCCGAAAACGCTCATTCCCGATGTGAACGCAAAGACTTTTCCTTCGTCAAGATACATACCCACATAGACATAGATAGGCACAGGGATCTCGCCTTCCCTGATAGTTTCGGCAAAGTTGATATAAAAGTCCTTTTCGTAAACCGTGGGTGCTTTATAGATACCGATAGCGTTGTCAAGCTTGAGCAGGCTGCACACTACCTTTGCAAGAAGCTCCTGCTGATCGAGTGCATCAAACTTATTGAGCACGGCAACGATCATATGAGCCTGATGCTCTGCTGTTTCCTCAGCGCCGCTGTTCCAAAGGATATTGCGCTTTGCTGCCTCGACTGCCTCGTTTTCTGGAACAGGGTTCGGCAGAAGCGAGCAGGCAACATTCATATCATCATATTTGAATACTACTGCATTGTTCTTTATCTCGTCATCAAAGGTTATCTCCCAGTCCTGCTCAAGATTTTTCTTGAAACGCAGCCAGTCGATGTTGGCATCTTTGAACAGCACAAAGCCTGCAAGGACATTGCCTTCACCGGGGATCTCCTTTTCTTCTTCATTATTTATAAGCTTTTCTTCTGACATATAGATTCCTCCGTTAGATCATATATACTTCGATATTATACCATACTTTTTGCCGTTTGGCAATAGCAGCAGGCAAAATAAAATCATTTAGCTTGACATCACAATAAAATGATGATAGAATAAATAATAGCTGTTACCGATAACAGTACAGAACAATAATAAAAAAAGGGGGAGAAATTTTTGGAAGTCGTATTAGACGTAAAGGAACTTTCCAAGCAGTACAAAAAAGGCGTATATGCTTCGGAAAAAGTTTCTTTCCAGGTACATAAGGGCGAGATATTCGCACTTATAGGACCTAACGGCGCCGGAAAAACAACAACTATCAGAATGATCTCCACATTGCTCAAGGCAACTGAGGGAGATGCCGTTGTAGACGGGCACAGCATTCTGACAGAACCTGAGAAGGTAAGGGAAAGTATCACTTACCTGCCTGACGAAGCAGGTGCTTACAAGACTATGAGAGGTATCGAGTACCTTAAATTCATGGCAAGCATTTATGCAAAGAACAAGGGCGATGTGGAAGAATTCGTTCAGAGAGGAAGCGAGATCTGCGAGCTGGGAGACAGGCTCAACGATAAGATCTCCAATTACTCAAGAGGTATGCAGAGAAGACTGCTGCTTGCAAGAGCGATCATGTCAAAGCCTTCACTTGCTATTCTTGACGAGCCTACATCGGGTCTTGATATTATCAATGCTCTTGAGATCAGAAGGATAATCAAGAAGCTGGCGGCAGACGGAATGAGCTTTTTGCTTTCGTCCCACAATATGCTTGAGATCGAATATGTTTCTGACAGAGTGGGCATCATCTCCAAGGGTCATCTGCTTGAAGTAGGTCCTGCACAGGAACTCGTTGACAAGTACGGTGTTAAGAACCTTGAAGAAGTATTTGAAAAGGTGGTGACCGTACATTGAAATTCTCGATACTGTTAAGAAAAGAACTTAAAGAGATGCTCAGTCCTACGACCATCATTACAATGGTGCTTATGATATTTGTTCTGATCTTCGCAGGCAAGGCAATGTCAAAGGCTGTCGATGATGTCAAGGAGGACGCTAAGACCATCACCATCTGCGACCAGGACAATACTGAGTTCACACAGGCCATGATAAACATCATTGATGGCGACGAGAACACTGAGGTCAAAAGAGTCGAACTCAAATCCGACGACTTTACAGCAGAGCTTAAAGACTCTGATTACAAAAACGTAGTTGTCATTCCAAAGGGCTTCACCGATCAGGTAATGGAGCATAAGACCGCAACTGTCAAGTTTGCGCAGAGAATGACATCTATCGCTACATTCTCAAATATCAACCAGGGCTCAAAGGCTGCGCTCGAAGTACTCCAGAGAGGCATCAAGGCTACTATCTATGCACAGAGCGAACTCGACGAGGCTACAAGAAAGCAGCTCGACGATCCGATCAAGCTTGAAGAGTATACGGTCGTTTCCGATAAGCAGGATCAGATCGCAAGCTCGACAGTTTCAAGCATCATGAGCTCGCAGTCAATGTTTATCCCGATAGTTATGTTCCTGCTGATCATGTATACATCACAGATGATCATGAACGCTATCTCTACCGAAAAGCTCGACAAGACTCTCGAAACTCTGCTTTCATCACCTGTTTCAAGACTTTCGGTGATCTCTGCAAAAATGATCTCAGCTGCTATCGTTGCTGCGCTGCAGGCTGCCGCTTATATGTTCGGTATGAACAAAATGATGGACGGAATCTACGGCGAGGTCGCAACCGATAAGAACATCGAGGAAACACTCAAGTCACTCGGTCTTTCAATGAGCGTTGGTGATTATATCCTTGTGGGATTGCAGATGTTTATGACGATACTCATCGTTCTGTCTGTATCTATCATTCTCGGCGCACTGGCAAAGGACGCAAAGAGCGCTCAGACACTGCAGATGCCGATAATGATGCTGGCAATGGTGCCTTACTTCGTGACAATGTTCATCGATATCAAGACTGCTTCACCTGTTATCAAGTATGTAACGATGCTGATACCGTTCACTCATTCGTTCATCGCAAACCAGAACGTTATGTTCGGCGACTTTACCACGTACTTCATCGGACTTGCATATCAGTTCGTACTGCTGTGCCTGTGTATGTTCCTTGCACTCAGGCTATTCATGAGCGACAGGATATTCACACTTACCCTCGGCGGAGGAAAGAAGAAGTCGGGCGGTCTGTTCAGCAAGCAGAAGCCTTCCTACGATGACGAGTAATAAAAACAACAAGAACTGCTGCAAAAAATGCGGCAGTTCTTTTTTTGCAATGTTCAAGCTGTACTCATCTGCTGAACATTTGGTAAGCAGTTGAGAGCAGCCCTCTTGAAAAGAATTTCTTTTAGACACTCTCGGCGCCCTTACACATTTTGGGGTTGGGAGAATAGCTCCTAACCGCAAAAAATCAATAAAAGGTTTCTGAAAGAAATTTGAGGGAAACTCTTCTCGAAAAGAGTTTCCCTCAATTACTTATCAGATGTTCAATAGTTTAGTGTTCCTCGACCTTAGAGAATGACAGACCTACCTGTTTGCCCTCATACTTTGCCGAGTAAGTGAAATCCGTCTTTTCGATCTCAGGTACTCCGTCATTTATGTTAAGGCGGAGTATCATTTTCTTTTCGATATAAAGCTCCTTCTTCTCATTAGGATAGTTATTGTCGTAAACCTGAAGGATATACTTTCTATGGCACAGTGAATCCTGAATAAGACCGATGGTATTGATAGTATGTGTGCCGTCGATAGTAGTAACGACCGGAACACCGAGGCTCAGCTGCTTGGTTATTGTCTCAAATCCGTCCTTATCAGTGAGCTTGAACTCGTCCTTGCTGTCGTCCCACTGAAGTGCGTTGAGCCTGTACAGAGCCTTGGCAAATTCAGCAGAATCCTTGTCGTAGCCTGAAGCTATCTTATCATATGAATTTGCAATATCGAGCGAAAGAAGATCAACGCTGTCCCATTTAAGACTTGAGCCTTCTATCGGTGAGTTTGTGACCTTCCAGCCCTTGCTCAGAGCATCGTCATAGCTGTCCTTGTCTATCTCAAGGGTGTTTCCCGAACTTGAAAAATCAAGATACTTGGTAACGTCGGAATACTTTCCGCTGAACAGATCCGAATTTACAGCGTGAAGCTCACGTCTCTGGTCGTAAACATCTCCGTACTTTGTTCCCTTGAGGTCATAGCCCTCTGCAAGCACTTTCTGTTCGCTGTTATCGCCCGGATCAATTCCTCTGAGCGTGGTATTGAGCTTACCGATATACCAGTCTCTTGCCATTACAGCCATTCCGAAGTCAACGCTGGACGTAGTGGCTGTTCTGAAGTTCTTGAATGAGAAGCCGTTCTTCTTGGGGTCAAATCCTGTATTATACAGCGAATAGCCCTTTACATCGTCTCTGCCGCTGTATGTAACTATCTCATAGTTGAGGGTGGTAACGATGCTCTTATAGACATCGTCGAGCGCATTGGCATCAGATGCAGCATAATACTTACCGCCTGTTTCCGAAGCAAGCTTCTGCAGCCATGCTCTGTCGACATCACGTCCAAGACCTACGGTAAGGATCAGGATATTCTTATCGTTTGCCTGCTTGATAAGCTCATCGAGCTTAGCGCCGCCTTCCTCATCAGACTCACCGTCTGTAAGCATTACGATGATATTTGAATACTTGACATTTGCAGAATCCTTGCCGAACTCATTGATACAGCTTGAAAGCGCTGTCTGGGAATGTGTGCCGTTAAAGATTTCTTTTTCGTTCTTTATCCTGCTAAGCACATCGCCCAGCTGTTTCTTGTTGGTGGTAAAGCCCGTCATTCTGGTATACGTACCTGTATATTTGCTTATGCCGACCTGATAATCGTCATCAAATCTGCCGATAAGGCTCTGTGCGAACGAAAGTCTCCTGAAGTCAACATCGTTCTCGGTCGAACCAGCACAAAGCTTTTCCGGATACATCGAACCGGAATTGTCTATCAGGAAGAATACTCTTGTGGTAGCTTTCTGGTTAACAGTCTTCTCAACACCCAGGACATAAGTTCCGAGCGTTTTGATCTCAGCAGAGACAGTCTTGTTCTTCTTATCGACTGTGGAATCCACCTTGGTATACTTCTTTTTCTCGACATCGAAGGTATGTACAGCAAGGTCGGAAATATCAAGACCCATTCTTTTCAGCTTGTCTGTATCAACGCTGAATGTAAGTGTTCCCTTGTCAAACTTGTTGTCGGAATAGATGTTGTAGACTTTTGAAAGGACGCTTGCATTTGCAGTGATACCTACAAGATCAAGCTCCTCGATCGTTACCTCGGCGCAGTTGGCGTTTCCTTTGATCGTAAGAGTAAGCTCACCGCATTTCTTGACGATGTCCATTATTCTTTCGGCATCGTTTGTATTCTCGTCGCTGCGTACTCTCTTGGGGTTCAGCCCTGCGATCAGTTCATAACCGTCAAATATGCCGTCACCGTCGGTATCCTCGTTGAGCGGGTTAAGACCAAGCTCGACCTCATCGCCGTCGGAAATTCCGTCGCCGTCAGAATCCTCGCTCTGAACATTCGGCTTTACGATCTGCTTTTCGCCCTGAAATTCGATCTCAATGCCTTCAAGTTCTTCCTTATTCTTCAGTCTGTCGCCGTCCCAGTCGCCCTCCGGCGGGAACTCCGCCTCCTTGAAGGTCGAATGTATATCGATCTGCACCATTGATTTCTTTGCGGCATCGACTTCCCTCTTGTGCTTGATTATTGCTCTTACCACAAAGAACGTCGATACAGCGATGATGATAACGATAAACAGCGCCAACACTTTCAATTTCTGCCTTCGTCTGCCTGCATTGAGGCTCTGCACAAAAGCATCATGTGCGTCATTGACTCTTCTTTTCAAATCTATGTCCTCCTTAGAAGCCTTTAAGGGCATTATGCCCAAAAACCATACTATAATCTCATTATTATGTGTTTATATTTTACCACTAAAATTAATTGATTTCAAGGTGAAATCTTATACAAAAATTAAACGTTCTATTTCAGCAAGTGCAATAAACCGCCGTTTTTAAGTGATTATTATGACGAAATTTCAAGGCGTTTTTTGTGCATTTTGACATTTTGGTATTTTCAGGATATTCACGGCGGATGGCTGCCTTGGGATCACATCTCGGAAGTTCCGCAAAAACGCCGAAATCGAAATTTAAGGTTTTGTTTTTATTTGTACAATTTTTGTGTTCTCTTATTGTGCAAGAATACAAAGATAAAAAAATCGGTTGACATATTTTTGGCGTTAGTGTATAATTGATTTTGTTAAAACTTATGCGGTGACCCGTGGTCTGTCTCAGGGAAGCTGCATTCGGACGAAGGGGTATGTTTATGAACATAAAAGAAGCAAAAGAGCAAATCAAAAATGCCATTACCGCTTATCTTATCAAAGACGAGTTCGGCGACTACAAGATAAGCATCGAGCATCAGCGTCCTATCTTCCTGCTGGGTGCGCCTGGTATCGGTAAAACTGCTATCATGGAGCAGATCGCTCAGGAAACGGGTCTTAACCTGATCTCCTACTCTATGGCACACCAGACCAGAGAGTCTGCAATGGGTCTTCCTAACATCGTAACAAGAAACTACATCGGTAAAGACGAGCAGGTTTCTGAGTATACGATGAGTGAGATCATTGCAAACATCTACAACACAATGGAAGATACAGGTATCCGTGAGGGTATCCTGTTCCTCGATGAAATCAACTGCGTATCGACATCTCTTGCACCGATCATGCTGCAGTTCCTTCAGTACAAGATCTTCGGTCTGCATCAGATCCCGCCAGGATGGGTAATCGTTACCGCAGGTAACCCGCCTGAGTACAACAGATCTGTTGTTGAATTCGATATGGCTACATGGGACCGTTTCAAGAGAGTTGACTGCGAAGCTGTTCTCCCTATCTGGATGGAATATGCTTACTATGCAGGAGTTCATCCTTGCATCATGACTTATCTGAAGCTGCACCCTGAGCATTACTACCTCGTTCATCCGGACGAGAAGGAGATCGTTACCTCCCGTGCATGGGAAGACCTTTCCGAAATGATGCAGCTGTACGAAGAGATAGGTATACCTGTTGATGATACACTTATCGCTCAGTATCTGCAGAAGGACGACGTTCATGCAGGTTTCTCCGCTTACTATGACTACTTCAATACCTACCGTGAGAAGTATGACATCGATGCTATCCTTGAAGGACAGTACACTCAGGACGATGTAAACAACTACAACGCTGCTGAGGGCGACGAAAAGCTCGCAGTTATGCTGCTCATGATAGACAGCGTTACATACACGATGAGAAGCTGTATCCAGATGGAAAAGATGATAAGACAGATGCACCCGATGCTTGAAGACGTTATCATCAAGATCAACAGCGGTCTTTCCTCAAGACAGATCCTCACCGAGCATATCATGAACACGGACAAGAACCTTGAAAAGGCTATCCGTGCAAGAAACATCTCGCCTTCCAACAAGAAGATCCAGCACTGGATCCTCCACAACCTGTATGCTTATATCGACAAGTGTACAAATGAAGGAAACGACAACAAGAAGAAGTGTACTCAGATCCTGCAGAACGCTTTCAACAAGCTTCTCGTTGCTGCAAAGAGCGTTACCGAGCAGTCTATGAACGGTCTTGAGAACATCTTCCAGTTCTTTGAGTACAGCTGCGGTGCAGGAAGCCCTGAGATGAAGATGCTTATCCATGAGATGAAGGTAAACTGCCACACCACAGACTTTATCACAAAGTACGGCTCTGATCGCTACTATCAGCTCGCAGGCGAGCCTATCCAGCAGCCTACATACAATAACCTGTATGATCTTAACCTTGAAGATTGCCTCGAAGAAGACGAGGTTCTCGGTCAGCCATAATTTCGGCTGATATTCTTTAAACTATCATACAATTATCACAATAAGAAGGTATCCTTTTATCATCAAAGCGATACCTTCTATTGTTTTGATTGGCAAAGTATACGGATGCCATTGACATCTTCATATTTTTTCTTCATATTTTTCTAAACTTCCTTTAAGCAAAAATCCACGGTCCACCGCCGTGGGTTTTTGTTTTATACGGTGTTCGTAAATCGCCTTATATCGCTGTTTTATGCTGTTTGTGTTTGCTCACAAACAGCGATTTTTTATATAATTGTTCATCAGGAATCATACAAACACCTTAAACAGTTTGCCTGCACAAAAAAGGCGCACATTCCTGCACGCCTTTCAGTCCGTATTAAGTTATACACTTGCCTTTGCAATAAGTTTTACGAGGTCATCGGGAACAGCTCCGACACCGCCGAATACAGTGATCTTAGCAGCGTTTTTGCCTTTCAGATAGCTGCCCTGAACGTCCTGCAGCTTCTTTCCGTCAGCAAGGAACAGTGCCTGTCTTGTCTTTGCTGCGTAAACGCCGCCTGCGAGTGCATCAGGGAAATCAAGTCCCTTCGCAACACATATTCCGTCTGAGCTAAGTACGCTCTTAAACTTGTTGTTCACGGCCACGCAAGTTTCATATCTGTTTGCACCGGCAACTCTCTGAACAGTTGAACCAACTTTAAGTCCGAGAGCCGTTGCCACGTTTTTCATCATCGCATCAGAGATAACTCCGTCGCCGCCGATGATGTAAGCATTCTTGACCTTGCCCTTAACTGATTTGAGGTAGTTTGCTGTTGCCGAATCAATACTTCCCTTGTTCTTCAGATAAATGATAGGAGCGTTTTTGATAGCTGCAACTGGACTTGCAGAGAGCGCATCTGCGAAAGCCGAATCAGTCGCAAAGAAGATAGTGTCAGGGGCTTTGCCTGCTTTCTTCTGCATAGCTTCAGCAA
>CAMZIK010000042.1 GCA_947307175.1 uncultured Clostridia bacterium | reverse complement strand
TTTCGTATCTGTAATTCTCATCACCAGCGTTTATAACAGTATTTGAAACCCGATTCTCATCACCAGCGTTTATAACAGTATTTGAAACCCGATTATTATCGCCAGCATTTATAACAGTATTTGAAACCTGATCACTGTCACCAGCAAAGTTCTCAACTCTCTGCTCTCCGCCGACCTCTGTACTCTCGGAAATATAGTTTTCTGTTTTATATGTCAGGTTCTCATTTTCGTATCTGTAATTCTCATCACCAGCGTTTATAACAGTATTTGAAACCCGACTGCTGTCGCCGGCATAGTTCTCAACTGTCTGCTCTCCGCCGACTTCCGTACTCTCGGAAACATTATTCTCCGTCTTGTACGTCAGGCTCTCATTTTCGTATCTGTAATTCTCATCACCAGCGTTAACAACAGTATTAGAAACTTGGTTAGTCTCGCCAGCATTTATAACAGTATTTGAGCCCTGATTAACGTCGCCTGCATAGTTCTCAACTCTCTGCTCTCCGCCGACCTCTGTACTCTCGGAAATATAGTTTTCTGTTTTATATGTCAGGTTCTCATTGTCATATTTGTAATTGGTGTCGCCGACATTTACGACATTTTCAGGCACATCAGAAAGCAAAAGATCGCCGATGCGCTCAGTTCCCTCAGCAGCCTTTTCTATTTTATAGATCAGATCGTGTGCGGGCATACGGTTGTAAACGCCCGAATAAGCATAGCTCTTGCTGTCCGATCCGAAGAAACGGTCGTTGAGTATCTGCGTATCAACAAACGAGTAAATGTATTCCCTGTCTTTATCGCTGATGTTTTCAGTTCGGATAATTTCGCCAAGATCCGCCGCACTATTTATATAATACCTTGCATCAGTCATTCTCAGGTAAGCATTGTTATCCGTATTACGCAGATAGCTGATATTCTGACTGATGCTTTGCTTTACAGACTCAACTAAGCTCTTTGCTGCCGTAGGATCAGCGATCTTTCCGTCAACGAGCAGCCTGTGTACTATCAGAAGCTTCAGCGTATAGGAAACATTATCCCGAACGGCTTCTTCCTCTTTCAGCTTGTCGCCCAACGCTTTCAGAAACACCAGAGCTTCACCGCTGAACGGAAACGGCTCAGTCTTGCTGTATTTTTCAATTATCTTTTCGGCAAATGAACTTGCACCGGAAAGCGCATTGAATCTTTGACGCATCGGTGAGATCAATGCAATATTCCTTGATGTCGTTGGAAACATCAGACCACCTCATAATCTACAATCCGAACGGCAAAGGTACCTCTGTAAGTCCGGTGTGAGCAATTTTAAGTGACTGCACCAGCACAGTGCTTTCCACAGCGTCAAGCGGAGAAAACTCACGCTCGACTATGACGCCGCCCGTAGCGAAGAACATCCTGACCGTGCTGCCGTTTTTCTGTACCGAAATAGTAATAGCATCTATTTTTCTGCCAACAGTAAAAAATGCAAAAGCCATGTCAGTGAGCGTAGAATGCAAAGCACGTTCAAGCAAAAGAAAATCGGGATTTCTTTTCGGTTTTCTAAGTATCACCGGAGAGTCATTGTTCCCGCCCTCAACGATCGTCTCTATCTCAGTTGAACTTGACAGATTTGTAACTCTGCTGAAGCTGTACATAAAGCCGTCGAGATTGACAGAAAATTCATATCCGGGTATAAAGTCGGAAGCGGAAGACTTTGCCATAACTGCTCACCACCATGCATCAAATCTTGAAAATATTTTCAGGTTCATCGTTCAGCCTGCTGTTGATGCTGGAGATCTCCCTGCACCAGCGCTGGCGTTCCATATGACTGAATTTAGCTATCTCGCTGTTCTGCCAGTGCATATAGTATCCGATGAACGCCATCTCTTCATATATCTTTTCAGCCGGATATGTCACTATTCTCCGGCTTCCAGAAAATTTACCGGTATCTCTATCGCCTGACCGCAGTGAGGACAAACAGATTTATAAACCGGCATCTCCATCGTGTTTATCTTTGAATAAAGATCCTGAAGATAAGCAAGGTCAATAGTGAAAAGACCTTCAACGACACGTGTGTCAACTGCCGGAAGAGTACCCAGACTTTTGATGACTCTCGAAAGGATTATTATAGTAAGGTATCCCGGGTTCTGATGTACCCTTGGGTCTTTGAGCGGGATTATCTCATCGCCCGCATTCGCAAGTCTCATAACTCCTTCACGGTGAAGTGTCCCATTCATGTCCAGATAGCCTTTTGGCAGCGTAAATTTGAATTCGGTTTCAAACATATGACATAACCTACCTTTTCGTGAAAATAATTATAAACTCTTATTGAATTGTTCGTTCATCTTATATATATTTGTTTTTCCAATATAACATTTCTTGTCCAATAAATGTCCAATAAATACGTCCTGATATACATATTTTCGTCGAAATGTGCCGAATTTATAGGTAATTTGATGTACCCAACTTGTGAATACAATATGAAGATAACCGATTTTGCGCATATCAGCCGCAAAAGAACGCCCTGTTTAGACCTCCTTAAAAAATATAGGATAACGTTAAAACCTATTGAAATTTTATGAAATCTATGTTATAATAAAATTAACTATAAAAAACGGGGTAACAAAAAATAAGCCGTGCTGTTCCTGATAGAACTCTTCGGCTTCACAAACTGATCGGCTCCCGGGCTTACAGTTTTCGGATCCGGTCAATACCAATAAAAGCATATCCTGCGGAACAGAACTCGTACCGCAGAGACCACACCGTATTACGTAAGGAGGATCAGCGTGAAAGGAAAGGTATTCAAGCGATTGAGCGCTGCTGTTATCGCACTGGCTATGGTCGGCACAAGCCTGACTGCGGACTTCGGAAACACAGGACTGTTCGATGAGTTTTTCATGACAGCAGATGCAGCAGAGACTGTTACCTACATCGAGTACAGCTGGAACGGCTCTGCTCTGCAAACGACCGAGAAGGAATCCACAAACTATACCGTCGTCACAAAGGATCTTGTCAAAAACAGTTCAGGCGGAACAGGCAAGGGTCTTCTCAGCGGCACTTATGTTGTCAAATCAAATACGATCGTTGAGGATTACATTTACATCAGAAAAGGTACGACCGTCAACTTTATCGTGAAAGACGGCGTTACCCTGACCTGTAAAAAAGGTATCGGCTGCGGCTATGATAAGGATAACGAGGCGGCACGGCTCAATATCTACGGCGGCGGAACTATCGTGACCACAGGTGAAAACAAGGCAGCAGGCATCGGCGGCAGAGACGACGAGTCAAACGGCTGGATAACCATACACGGCACGACAGTCAAAGCCACAGGCGGTAACCATGCCGCAGGCATCGGCGGCGGCGAAGGCGGAAAAGACCCCAACGCAACTTCACCGACCATTACCATCTATGACGGAAATATCACCGCAACAGGCGGCACCGACGGTGCAGGCATCGGCGGCGGCGATGAGCAGCCGGGCGCACGCACCTACATCTACGGAGGAAACGTGACAGCCAGCAGCACCAAGCACGGCGCAGGCATCGGCGGCGGTGACGAAGAAGGCACTTACGGCGTTCATATCTACGGCGGTACTGTCACCGCAACAGGCGGCGAACACGGCGCAGGTATCGGCGCAGGCGAAGAAGGCGGAAACCTCCGCAAGAAAGCCGACGGAGGCGGAGTCAACATCTACGGCGGTACTGTAACCGCAACAGGCGGCAAAAACGCAGCAGGTATCGGCGGCGGCTATAACGAAGATATGAGCGGCGAAATAAATATCAGCGGCGAATCCACAAAGCTTACAGCCACAGGCGTAGACGGCGCTGCAGGCATCGGCGCAGGCAGAGCTGAGCGTGGTACTATCGTTACCGATACAGGCGATATGGGCGGTACCATCACCATAAACTGCGGCAAGTCGAGTGAGCTCAAGATCTGCGGCGGCGACAACCACGTGAACGATGATAGCTACAACAGTCGCGGCGGTGCAGGGATCGGCGCAGGCTTTGCGGGAAATCTTTACGGAAAAGTCTATATCAACGGTGGAAACCTTGATATTACCAGCGGATATAACGGCGCAGGCATCGGCGGCGGCGCAGAAGACGGCGCATACGGCGGCGAAGGCGGAGATGTCTATGTCGGCGGCGGAAGGATCCTTATACATCTGCTTTACGATCATGTCGACGGAAAATCCTCCGAGGCGATAGGAGCAGGTCATGCAGACAGCAAGTCGGGTTCGCTTTACATATCCGAATCTGAAAATAAGACAGGCAAACATATGCGTGTCTCCTATAAGTCGTACAACAATGACGAAGAAGATTTCCAGACCGTTTCCTCAGGCGACCGTTCCAAGAAGTGCCATACAATGTCCACTATCCTCATAGATGAATGTGAGCATTGTGCATACGACGGTACAGGTGGACTGTCATATACCATAACTCCAAACCAGCACGTCGGAAAATGCAAATACTGCAAACTTGAAGATACAGGACCTCATGAATCTGAATTATATTGTTACTGCGGCTACAAGAACGGTAATGTACACAGCATAATCATCACCACTCAGTTCGGCAGTCCCGTGCAGACTGACATAGAAATGAATCATGTTGCTTCAGGTAAAAAATATCTGATACCTGAGTGTGATAAAATACCAAAAGGTATGCGCTTTATCGGCTGGGCGCTGAATGGTGATACCACACTGAAAAATCTCATACGACCCGGCGAAACAATTACCATAAACGACGACACAACTCTTGATGCACAGTACGCCGACCTTTATCATATCCTCAAGAACACTAGTGTTCCCAACGGCTGGATAGATGCCTCAAAGTATTCTGCTGATGCAGGTGAAAAGATCACCGTCAGCTCAGTTTCCGATGAAGGCTATAAACTCAAAAAGGTGTACATCAGAAAAGATAATGCAAGCGGAACGATACTCATCGAAAAGAATATAGATGACGGTAATACCGACTTCGAATTCACAATGCCGTCAGAAAACATCTATATCGATGCAGAGTTTGAAGCGATCACCCATAGTGTGAGCATCAAAGCCGAGCACGGTACCGTCACAGCAAACAAGCAGGTATTTGCTTATGATGATAAGGACCGTACCGTCACCCTCACAGTAACACCCGATAAGAATTATCGTCTTGGAAATATAAGCTGCCAGAAGCTTGGCAGCGACGATGATGATGAGATCGAGCTTACAAAAGTCGATGATACTCATTATACTTTTGAAATGCCTGATAGTGATGTCAGAGTAACCGCAGAGTTCGAGTCAGGCTCTTTCACAGTAACCTGGAAAAACGCCGACGGCACCGTACTTGAAACAGACGAAAATGTAGCTTACGGAACAATGCCGAGCTATGACGGACAAACTCCTTCAAAGCCATCGACTGCTCAGCACAGCTATACATTCAGCGGCTGGGACAAAACACCTGTCGCCGTCACCGAAAGCGTTACCTATACAGCAACGTTCACCGAATCAGTCAATAAATATAAGATAACCTGGAAAAGCGGAAGCACCGTGCTGAAAACAGATACCGTCGAGTACGGCACCGTTCCGAAGTATTCAGGTGATACCCCGACAAAAGCAGCCACCGCTCAGTATACCTACACATTCAGCGGCTGGGACAAGACACCTGTGGCTGCCACCGCAAATGCCACCTATACAGCAAAGTTCACAAGCACAGTCAATAAGTACAAGATAACCTGGAAAAACGGAAACACCGTGCTTAAAACAGAAACTCTTGAGTACGGCACTCTTCCGAAATATACAGGCGATGACCCGACAAAAGCAGACACCGCACAGTACACCTTCAAATTTATCGGCTGGTCTGAGGAGATCGTTCCTGTAAGCGAAAATGCCACCTACACAGCAGCTTACCTCGCAACTACAAGGGAGTATTCCCTCACACTGCCGCAAAATATGTCCGTTGTCGGTCAGGCATCAGATAAGTATCTGTATGATACGACCGTTGAGTTCAAAGTCAACAGCGGATATGCAGTTATCGGCGATGTAAAAAACGGCAGTACTGTCCTTACAGCATCAAGCGGCGTTTACAGCGTAACTGTCACAGCCGATACGACCATCACCGCCATAACAGGCAAAAAAGTCGCACGTGTCGAGCCGACCTGCGAAGAGCCGGGAAATATCCTCTATTATATAGGCTCTGACGGAAAGCTCTATAAGAACACCAGCGGCAGCGTTGTTGATACCGCCGATGTGACTGTCCCCGCAAAGGGTCATACCTACGGCGCAGCTTCATATACATGGTCAGCCGATAAGACGACCTGTACCGCAAAAGCAGTCTGCACCACCGACCCTTCTCATATCCTTACCGAAACAGTCAAAGCATCATATGAGGTAACAAAAGCTCCGACTACCAAAGTCGAAGGCGTCGGAACTTATACCGCAACGTTTACGAACCCACTGTTCAGTACAAAAACCACAACCATCAAGCTTGAAAAAGAAAATGTCATCTGGAACGATCCGTCATACAGCTGGACAAAGACTTCATCAGGCTATACCTGTACCGCATCAAGAACAGCTGCCAACGATCCTACCCAGGACGCCCAGACAGAGACCGTAACAGCCGAATACAGGATCATGACACCTGCGGGCTGCGAAACAAAGGGCAAAGGTACCTATTCAGCGATCTTTGAAAACAAAGCGTTCAACACCCAGACAAAAAGCGTTGAGATCGCTGAAACAGGCCACAGCTTCTCTGAATGGAACGTGACCAAGGCTGCTGCATGTACAGCAGCAGGCTCAAAGACAAGGAACTGTTCAGCCTGCGGAAAGACAGAGACCAAAACCATAGCAAAGCTCGGTCATAACTATAAGGACACCGTCGTTAAGCCGACCTGTGAAGAAAAAGGCTATACCCAGCATAAATGCTCACGCTGCGGCGATATGTATAAAGATACATATACCGATGCAGCTGGTCATAAGTTCGGCGACTGGAACGTGACCAAAGCTGCGACCTGTACAGCAGCAGGCTCGCAGACAAGAACGTGCAGCGTCTGCGGAAATACCGAGACCAAAACCGCAGCGAAACTCGGTCATAACTATAAGGATACCGTCGTTAACCCGACCTGTGAAGAAAAGGGCTATACCCAGCATAAATGCTCACGCTGCGGCGATATGTACAAGGATACATATACCGATGCAGCAGGTCATAAGTTTGGCGACTGGACTACCTCAAAAGCTGCTACCTGCACAGCAGCAGGCTCGCAGACAAGAACGTGCAGCGTCTGCGGAAAGACCGAGACCAAAACCGTAGCAAAACTCGGTCATAACTATAAGGACACCGTCGTTGAACCGACCTGTGAAGAAAAGGGCTATACCCAGCATAAATGCTCACGCTGCGGCGATATGTACAAGGATACATATACCAATGCAGCAGGTCACCAGTTCAGCAACTGGAAAGAGACCAAGGCAGCAAGCTGTACCGAAACGGGAATGCAGACAAGAAAATGTTCAGCCTGCGGAAAGACCGAAACCAATATAACCGAAGCTCTCGGTCATAAGCTGACCAGAACTGCTGCCAACGAAGCGACCTGCACCGCAGCAGGAAACAAAGAATACTGGACCTGCAAGACCTGCGGTAAGTATTATGTCGATAAGGACGCCAAAGTCGAGATTGGAAAGGACGTCTGGGTAGTCGAAGCAAAAGGACATACCTATAAAGATACCGTTGTCGCTCCGACCTGCACAGCTGAAGGCTATACAGAGCATACCTGCACACGCTGCGGAGACAGCTATAAAGACAGCTATACCGATATAGTTCCTCACCGGTGGAGCGAGTGGAGAGTAACAGTTGAACCGACAGAAACAACAGGCGGTATGAAGGTAAGGACCTGCAGCGTATGTGAACGGACAATGGCACTGGACATTCCTCCGACAACTCACGAACACAACTACCAGATCACTGTTGTAGACCCGACATGTACAGAACAGGGCTATACTCTCCACAAGTGCGACTGCGGTGACGAATACAAGGATAACTTCACAGATCCTGAAGAACATAACTGGAGCAAATGGAGCGTAACAAAGCAGCCGACAGAAACCTCTACAGGCGTTAAGCAAAGGACCTGCTCCGTGTGCAAAGCAAAACAATCTGAAAGCATTCCTGTAACATCTCATGAGCATAGCTACATGACAATAGTTATCGACCCGACCTGCACCGAAAAGGGATATACTATCCATGTCTGCAAGTGCGGCGATGAGTACAGAGACACCGAAACTGATAAATCAGGTCATAATTTCAGCAGCTGGGCTGTCACTAAGCCTGCGACCTGCCTTACATCAGGAACAAAGACAAGAGACTGTGCAGCCTGCGGAAAGACCGAAACAGAAACTATCGCAAAGCTCGGACACGACTATAAAACAACAGTCGTTGATCCTACCTGCACCGAAGAGGGCTATACGCTCCACAGATGTTCACGCTGCAGCGACAATTACAAGGACACCTATACCAAGGCAGCAGGCCATAAGTTCGGCAGCTGGTCAGTGACCAAACAGGCGACCTGTACAGCAGACGGAACAAAAACAAAGGAATGTAAAGTCTGCGGAAAGACCGAAACAGCCACCATCACAAAACTCGGTCATAACTACAAAGCATCTGTCATCGATCCGACCTGCACCGAAAAGGGCTATACCATTCACAGATGCTCACGCTGCGGTGACAATTATAAGGACACCTATACCAAAGCAACAGGTCATAAGTTCAGCGACTGGACAGTAACAAAACCTGCGAACTGTACAGCAGCAGGAACAAAAACAAGAGAATGTTCAGCCTGCGGCAAGACCGAAACAGACACCATCGCAAAACTCGGACACGACTACAAAACAACAGTCGTTGATCCTACCTGCACCGAAAAGGGCTATACCATCCACAGATGCTCACGCTGCGGCAACAGTTACAACGATACCTATAACAAAGCCGCAGGACACAAGTGGAGCGAGTGGAAGGAAACCGTCAAGCCAACACTGACTTCCGAAGGCAAAAAGGAAAGGAAGTGCAGCGTCTGCGGAAAGACCGAGACCCAGACTATCCCCAAGGCAAAGCTTACCGTAGAACGCCTCGCAGGAACGACCAGATTTACAACAGCTGTCGAGATCTCAAAGGCAAGCTACGACAAAGCAGATACCGTTATCCTCGCGTACGGTCTGAATTATGCAGATGCACTCGCAGGAATACCGCTTGCCGAAAAGCTGAAAGCACCTATCCTGCTGACAGCTACCGATAAGCTTTCAGATGAAACGCTGGCAGAGATAAAAAGGCTTGGTGCAAAGAAAGCTATCATTATCGGTGGAAAAGGCGTCATCAGCGAAAAAGTCGAAAAGACTCTGAGGAGCAACAAGATAAGTGCCGAGCGTATCGCAGGAAAGAACAGATTCTCAACAGCCACAGCAATAGCTGAAAAGCTCAGTTCAAAACCGACCGATGTGTTCTTTATCTACGGTCTTGATTTCCCTGATGCACTCTCAGCAAGCACAGTCGCAGCAATAAAAGGCTCACCGATAATCTACCTCACCACCGACGGCAAACTCAATCCTGACACAGCTGCATATCTTGCAAAGCTGAAAAAAGCAGGCAGCGTCAAGAACGCCTACGTCATCGGCGGAACGGGAGTTATCTCGGACAAAATGATGAAACAAGCTGCAAATGCACTTGGCTTGTCAAAGGCAACAAGGATCGCAGGAGCAAACAGGTTCCTGACCTGTGTGGCTGTCAATGAAAAATTCAGAAGCGTTCTTACAGGCGATATGATATGTGTCGCAACAGGTATGGACTTCCCTGACGCTCTTGTCGGCGGAGCCTTTGCCGCAAAGAACAAAGCACCTCTGCTTCTGATCAACGGAAAGACCAAGACCCCGAAACTGCTTGATGAACAGAAAAAACTTCTGAAAACCAAGCAGCCGCAAAAGATCACCGTCTTCGGCGGAACAGGCGCCGTTCCTGAAGATCACGTCAAGGATCTTAAACAAAACATATTAGAACCACAACCTATGACCTCTGCCTCTTTGGCGGAGGTCTTTTTTTGCACCAAAGCTCCGAACCGCTGATGATCCCCTGTCCGCCGTTCATCAAAAGCAGGAAAAAATCATACTTATTATTGTAAAATGTCCTAAAAACTCTTGAAATTGTAGAGAAATTATGATATAATTGTATGAAACAAACGGTTTTATAACTAAATTAAGATTTGTTTTCATGAAAGCACAAAAATCATAACACATAAACAACAGATCAAGGAGCTGAAAAAGATGACTCTACAGGAATTATATTCGCTCATCGGCGGAGATTACGATCAGGCAGTCCGTGTGCTTCGTATGGATAAGCTGATCGACAAGCATATCCGAAAGCTGCCGACAAACGGAGTCGTAGACGGTCTTTTAGACGCCGCAAAGAGAATGGATCCATCGGAGCTTTTTGATGCAGCTCATGCAATGAAAGGCGTCTGCGCAAACCTCGGTCTTGTTTCCCTTTCCGAAATGGCATCGCAGATAACGGAGGAATTCCGCCCAGGAAGACCGAGAAACCTTTCAGATGCACAGGTGTCGGAGATCGTCGGAAAAATAGAAGAAACGTATAACAAAACACTGGACGGCATACAAAAATACGAACAAGGCTGAAAAAAGCCCTGAGCCGTCCTGAGAGGGATCATTCGTATGGAAAAAACGAGAAGCAAAAAATATCTCGGCGTTTTCGGCGCATGGGCACTTTCTTTCGGGTGCAGCGTGGGCTGGGGCTCATTCGTTATGCCTGGAACAACTTTTCTGCCCATCGCAGGACCTGTCGGAACAGCCATAGGTCTTGGCATAGGCGGTCTGGTGATGCTCGTCCTTGCGCTGAACTTCCACTATCTGATGAACCGTTATCCCGACTGCGGCGGTATCTATACCTATACCAAAAAAGCTTTCGGCTACGACCACGGATTCCTTAGCGCATGGTTTCTTATACTTACATATGTCGCTATCATCTGGGCTAATGCAACAGCCCTGCCGCTTATCGCAAGAACAGTGCTGGGCGATACCTTCCGTTTCGGTCACCTCTATCAGATCGCAGGCTATGACATCTATCTCGGCGAGATACTTCTCTCATCTGCCGCACTCATCATCGCAGCAGCAGTGTGCTTCTTCCGAAGGCTTTCCGCTCTGACACAGATCCTTCTTGCAGGTGTGCTTTTCATCGGCGTTATCATCTGTTTTGTTGCCGCAGGCTCATCATCAGGCTGCACAGGAGCAGCCGAGCCCGCCTTTGCTCCTGACAAAAGCGTCTCCGGCGGAATATTCACCATTTTCGCACTTGCTCCCTGGGCTTTCGTAGGCTTTGAGTCCATTACACATTCCGCCGAAGAATCAAAATTCAACTTAAAAAAATCATTCCGCATCATGCTCGTAGCATTGATAACAGCGGCTATCGCATATATCCTTCTTTCCCTGCTGGCAGTCAGAGCGCTCCCCGAAGGGTGCAGCTCATGGACGGAGTATATCGAAAACCTCGATAAGTATTCAGGCAAGGCTTCCCTTCCGACCTTCTTTGCAGCTCATACCGCAATGGGAAATACAGGTACCGTAATACTCGGCATAGCAGCTCTCGGCGCTATCTTCACAGGTCTGATCGGAAACTATATTGCACTCAGCCGTCTTCTTTGCTCACTGTCTGATGACGGACTGTTCCCCAAATGGATAGGCAAAAAGAATACCCGCTTCGTTCCGAAGAATGCGATGCTGTCCATTCTCGGAATATCGCTGATACTTCCCTTCTTCGGAAGAACAGCTATCAGCTGGATCGTTGACGTTACCACCGTAGGTGCAACGATAGCCTATGCGCTCGCATCTGCTTCCGCATTCAAGACCGCAAGGCAGAACAAAGATGTAAAAAATACCGTGATAGGACTTTCAGGCATGGTCATATCCGTACTATTTGCGCTTGAATTTCTTATCCCGAATATACTCTCGATAAGTACGCTCTCTATGGAATCCTATCTTATCCTGACTATCTGGAGCATACTCGGATTCCTGTATTTCCGTGTGTTCCTGCACAGAGATAAAGAAAGAAAAATGGGACATTCCATACTTGCGTGGATAGTCCTGCTCGGACTTATCATTTTCACCTCTACCATCTGGATGCGCCAGACAACAGACAAAACTATCTACCAGTCCGAAACTGAGATACGCAGCCATTACGAGTCGCAAAGCGATACCGCCGATAACGATGTAATAAAAGAAGAAATGGAAAACGTCGATGACTCGCTGGAAACTACCAGCTCCGTCCAGATAGCCCTTATCTGTTTTTCACTTATTATCCTGCTTCGTATCTACGGTATACTTCAAAAGCGTGAAAAACAAATGGAGGTCGAAAAAGCTCTGGCTGAGGAGAGCAGCCGTGCAAAAACCAGCTTTCTCTCCAATATGAGCCATGAGATACGAACACCGATGAATGCCATTATCGGACTTGATAATATCGCACTGCGTGATCCCGACCTGCCGCCAAAGACCAGAGAACACCTTGAAAAAATAGGCGCAAGTGCCGATCACCTGCTGGAACTTATAAACGATATACTTGATATGAGCCGTATCGAGTCAGGCAGAATGATTCTGAAAAATGAAGAATTCTCCTTCCGTGAGTTTTTGGATCAGATAAACATAATCATCAACGGACAGTGTCAGGATAAAGGACTTGTATATGACTGCCATATCGTCGGCGACGTGAACGACTATTACATCGGCGATGATATGAAGCTCAAACAAGTGATGATAAACATTCTCGGAAATGCCGTGAAGTTCACCGAGCCGAATGGAAGCGTAACACTGACAGTTGAGCAGATCGGACAGACCGACGGCATCTGTACCCTCAGATTCATCATGAAAGATACCGGCATCGGTATGGATAAAGAGTTTATCCCCAAAATATTTGAAAGCTTTTCGCAGGAGGACGCTACCACCACCAATAAGTACGGCGGAAGCGGACTCGGAATGGCTATCACCAAGAATTTCGTCGAGATGATGAACGGCAAGATACTTGTCGAAAGCGAAAAAGGCAAAGGCTCCGTCTTCACCGTTACCGTTAAACTTGCAGGTTCTGACCGCAAAGCCAAGGACGAACACTCAATAGTGCTTCCCGAAGGTCTCTGCGCCGTCATCGTTGACGACGATGAGATCGCCTGCGAACAAACTCAGCTCGTCCTCAGATCGCTGGGTATCGGAGCCGATACCTTCACCGATGCTAAGTCCGCACTTGAAAATATCCGTGAAGCCTGCATCAGCGGCAAGCCATACGACCTGCTGCTTACCGATTATAAAATGCCCGAAATGGACGGACTTGAGCTTACCCGCCATGTCCATTCTTTCGATAACGGTCATACCGCAGTTATCATGCTCACAGGCTGCAGCTGGGACATCCCCGAAGCCGGAGCAAAAACTGACGGCGTTGACGGTATCCTCGCAAAACCGCTTTTCTCAGATGTGCTTCATCATGAGATATATAAAATACTCTCTGATAAGAATGGCACGCAGCAGGAAAGCACAGAAACTGCCGGTGCAGGTTCTGCCGAGGAGATACTCGCAGGTCGCAGAGTCCTTATGGCAGAGGACGTCGAGCAGAACGCCGAGATATTGGCAGACCTTCTGGAGCTTGAGGATATACAGTCCGAACACGCATGGAACGGAAAACAAGCCGTTGAGATGTTCTCCGAAAGCGAGCAAGGCTACTACGACGCTATCCTTATGGACGTGCGTATGCCTGAAATGGACGGACTTACCGCAACACGCAAAATACGTGAACTTGACAGACCCGATGCAAAAACCATTCCTATCATAGCCATGACAGCAAATGTGTTTGATGAAGACATCGAGCGCACCCGTGAGGCAGGAATGAATGCTCATCTTTCCAAACCTGTCGAGCCTGAAAAAATGTACGAAACAATGGCACGTCTTATCTCCGGTTCAGACAGAACGGAATAAATATAAACAAATTTCGACCCGATATAAGAGGAGGTCAACGGAATTGAGATCATTAAAGTATATAAAACGAATGATTACATCTCTCCTGCTGGCAGTTATCATCGCAGGAATACTGCTTCCCGCAGCAGCTGCAGCGGCACAGCAGGAAAATAAAGTCGTGCGTGTCGGCTGGTTCGATTCGTCTTTCTGCTATTACGACCAGTTCGGCAGGCGCTGCGGTGTTGACTATGAATACCACCAGAAGATCTCCGCATATACAGGCTGGACCTATGAATATGTCGAGGACAGCTGGCCGAACCTTCTGCAGAAGCTCAAAGACGGCGAGATAGATCTGCTCAGCGATGTTTCCTATAAGCCCGAGCGTGATGAGTATATGTATTTCTCCGATCTGCCCATGGGCACAGAGTCGTACTATATATACATCGACGCAGACAACAGAGAGATAACCTCTGAAGATTTTTCCACCTTCAACGGAAAGAAGATAGGTGTCAACAAGGACAGTATCCAGGAATCTTTCCTGAAAGACTGGGCAAAGAAGAACGGAGTCTCCCCGCAGATAGTTCCCCTGACGTGCAGCGAAGACGAGTCTATGGAGATGCTGATACGCAGCGAGATAGACGGACTTGCCACCGTATTCACATTTGATTTTACAAAGGACGTTATCCCTGTCAGCAGGATAGGCGGCTCTGACTATTTCTATGCCGTCAACAAAAACAGACCCGACCTTATAAAAGAGCTGAATACAGCAATGGCTGCTATACAGGACGAAGACCCCTATTTCAACGAGAAAATATCCAAAGAGCGTATCTACAACAATAAGGCCAAGGCTCTGCTTACAGCACAGCAGGACGACTGGCTCAAACAGCACGGCGAGATAAAGATAGGATACCGAAAAGGCTATCTTCCTTTCTGCGGAACCGATGAAGATTCCGAAAAGCTGACAGGAGCGCTCAAGGATTATCTTGCACGCGCACAGAACAGCCTCAACAGCTCAAATCTGAAATTCAAGACCGTGCCTTACGATTCTACGGAGGACGCATTGAACGCCCTGACATCAGGAGAGATAGACTGTGTCTTCCCTGTCTATATGAGTACCTATGATGCCGACCAGCGAGGCATCATGCTCACCGATCCTGCTATGGAAACAGAAATGAATGCGATCCTGCGCACCTCTGACCGCCAGGATCTTTCAGCTGACAGCAAACTGACATTTGCAGTCAACGCTAATATGATAAACGTTGAATCGTTCATAATGCAGTATTATCCTAACGCCGAGAGAAAATCCTTCAACGGGCTCCAGGCGTGCTACGATGCAGTCGCAAACGGCGAAGCAGACTGCGTCCTTGTCAGCAATTACCGCATACCACCCGAGGAAGACACCCTGAAGAAAAAGAAACTGTATACCGTCCCCACAGGCGAATCGCTGACGTTTTCATTTGCCGTGAAAAAGACCGACAGAGAGCTGTATGCTGTTCTGAACAAAACCGTGCTTTCAAGCAACACGCCCGAAATGGACGCTGCACTTGCATCGTATATGTATTCCGAACAGAAAGTGTCGTTCATGCAGTTCCTGAAAAACAACTGGCTGATAGTTGTAGCCGTGCTGGTAGTGTTCTTCTCGTTCATACTGTTCCTGCTCGTTCAGAAGCTCAGAGCGGAAAGACTTGCAAGCAAGCAGAAGCATCTTCTGGAGGAAGCTGCCCAGATCGCAGAACTCCAGCAGACCATCACCTCCCTGCTTGACAATATACCGGGGATATATCTGACCAAAGATGCAAATACCGGCGAGTACCTCGCCTGCAATCAGGCGTTTGCCGACTATGTCCATAAAAAAGACCCTTCCGAGATAATCGGTCTTACAGCCGCCGATGTCTTTGACGAAGAAAAAGCAAAGCGTTTTGACCAGGACGATAAGACCACCGTTTCCATGGACGTGCCTCTGGTCTACTATGATAATATGGAAGATGTATTCGGCAATCTGCTCAAAGTCAAAGTCACCAGGCAGAAATATACCGATGCAAACGGCAGGCTCTGCGTGCTTGCTATCTTCCAGGACGTTTCAGACAGCGTCCGCATCTCCAGAGATAAGGCATCTACCAAGGAATCCTATGAAAAAGCACGAAGCAACGGCATAATCTTCACCCATATCGCACAGGCTCTTGCCAACGGTTTCATGAGCCTTTACTATGTAGACCTCGTGACCGAGGAATTCATAGAGTACCGTTCAGACGAAAATGACGGAAGCCTTATCGAACTGAGGCGCGGCTGGCATTTCTTTGAGGAAGGTCAGGACGCCGCCGAGGTAAATGTCTACCCCGAAGACAGGCAGGAAGTTATCAGGGCTATGGACCGCAGAACGCTTGAAGCCACACTCGATCAGAACAATACCTTCATGATAACATACCGTATGCTGATAGATCAGCAGCCTGTGTATGTAAATATGAAAGTCACCCGTATGCCCGATGACGAGCGTTTCATAATACTCAGCATAACCGACATCGACGAGCAGATGAAACACCGCCAGGCAGCACAGCGCATGCAGGAGGAACAGACCGCTTACAGCAGGATAAGTGCGCTCGCAGGAGACTTCCTGTGTATCTATATCGTCGTTCCTGAAACAGGTCTGTACCGTGAATACAGCTCGACCGCAGGCTTTGATGACTTTTCCATGCCAACCGAGGGAGAGGACTTCTTCTCCGACCTCAGAGAGAATTCTATCCGTGCAGTCTACCCCGATGATAAGAACAGGGTATTCACAGCGCTTACCATGGAAAATGCTCTTGCCGAGATAGAGAAAAACAGCATCTTCACCCTCAGCTACCGCCTGATTATAGACGGTGAGCCTCGCTATGTCCAGCTCAAAGCAGCGATCATTGATGAGCAGGACGGCAGGCGTCTTGTTGTCGGCGTCAACGACATCGACTCACAGGTGCGTCAGGAAGAGGAATATAGCAGACGTCTTGCACAGGCAAGGATCGAAGCCAATATAGATGCCCTTACAGGTGTCAAAAACAGGAACGCTTACCGTGTCTACGAAGAAAGGCTCAACGCCCAGATCGAAATGGATCGTGCGCCCGATTTCTCTATCGTTATCCTTGATATCAACGACCTCAAGAAAGTCAACGATACCCAGGGACATAAAGCAGGCGACCAGTTTCTCAGAGATGCCTGCCGCATAATCTGTACCACCTTCAAGCGCAGCCCGGTATTCCGTGTCGGCGGAGATGAGTTTGCCGTCCTTTCACAAGGCGATGACTATGCCCACATCGACGAACTGGTGCAGATCATAAACGATCATAATGAGCAGGCTGTCGAAAACGGCGGCATCGTGATCGCACTTGGTATGTCACGCTATGAGCATGACGATAAAGTAGCCCGTGTATATGAACGAGCAGATCAGAAAATGTATGAGAACAAGAGTGAACTGAAAGAAAAAAAGAAGCTGAAAGGGTAAGAAAATATGTATTATTCTGCGATAGGTCTGCTGGCAGCTCTGGTATTGCTCATCGTGAACCGTGACATACTGTGGGCTCCAAAATACTATGATAAACCCGCATGGAATGTTTACAGGCGATTCCTGTATGCTGTGCTTGCGTATTATGTCACAGACATTCTCTGGGGCTTGCTGGAGTACAAGAAGCTTTCCTCTGCGCTCTTTGTCGATACCACCGTATATTTCATCGCTATGGCAGCAGGCATATCCTTCTGGGCGGAGTATACCGTCGCCTATCTCGATAAAAAAAGCCCCTTCGGACGTTTCCTTGTATATACAGGGCGTGTCATATCAGGGCTTATCTTAGCTCTGACGATAGTTAATATCTTCAAGCCCGTGCTGTTCAAAGTAGATACAAACAGCGTCTATACAGCTCTCCCGCTGCGCTATGTCATGCTGGTCTGCCAGATACTGTTCCTTATCATCATCTCCCTTTTCGCCCTTACGTCCATGATAAAAGCAGGCTACAGCTCCGAGGGCAGCACACGCTTCCGCATACTTGCCTCTTTTGGCTTGATAATGGCGCTCTGTCTGTTCGTCCAGCTGTGGTTCCCGTATCTCCCGCTTTATTCCATCGCATATATGCTTGGCACCTGCCTGCTCCACTCCTTCGTTGCAAATGACGAAAAGGAGGATTACAAAAGAAAGCTTGAAGAAGCAGGAAAGATCGCAGAACTCAAGGACAGACTGTTTTCCGTGCTTGATAATATGCCTGGAATGACCTTCACCAAGGACGCACAGACAGGAAAGTATCTTGCCTGCAATCAGGCTTTCGCCGAGTATGCACGTAAAAGCACTCCCGAGGAAGTGGTCGGACTTACCGATGCACAGATGTTTGATGCCCAGACCGCAGCTCATTTTGTTGAAGCAGACAAGATAGCCCTTTCCCTGAGCAAGCCCTACATCTTTTATGAAGAAGTCCTTGATGCCAATGCAAACCCACGTCAGCTGCAAACCACAAAGCTGAAATATAAAGATACAAACGGCAGAGACTGTGTCCTTGGAATGTGCCAGGATGTCACCGACCTTGTAAGTATCCAGCATGAACAGGCAATGACCAAGGAAGCCTATGAAAGTGCAGTAAATACTGGACTTATGTATAATCACATAGCCCAGACGCTCGCCCGTGATTATACGGAAATGATCTATGTCAATACTGACAGCGAAGAATTTACCGAGTACCGCCGTGAAGAAGACGGCACCACACTCTCTGAGGTACGTCACGGCTGGCATTTCTTCAGCGACTGTAAATCCGAACTGAGTCAAAACGTTTACCCCGATGACAAAGACGCCTTTCTTTCAGCCATGAACCGTAAAAAGCTCATGAAAGCACTCAGCAGCAAGGACACCTTTGTCACCACTTATCGAAGGATCATCAGCGGCAAACCCGTCTATTTCAGCATGAAAATATCCCGGATGCAGAACGACGAAAACTATATCATCATAGGTTTTACCGATATAGATGCCGAGATGCGTGAAGCAATGGCAAAGAATGAAGCTCTGTCTGAGGCCCTTTCTTCAGCCGAAGCCGCAAACAGATCAAAGACCACCTTCCTTGCAGGCATGAGCCATGAGATAAGGACACCTATAAACGCTATCATCGGGCTTGATACCCTTGCCCTGAAAAATAATTCCATCGATAACAAAACACGTGAATACCTCGGCAATATCGGAGACAGCGCCCGCAGCCTTCTCTCCATCATCAACAATATCCTTGATATGAGCCGTATCGAGTCAGGCAAAGAGGTCCTCCACTGCACCAGATTTTCTCTGGGCGCAATGCTTGAACAGATCAATGCACAGTTCAGCTCTCAGTGCAAAAAAAAGGGTCTGAAATATGAGTGTCACGTTCAGGAGCAGATTGACGATTCATATATCGGCGATGATAAGAAGCTGCGCAATGTCCTTTTAAATATCCTCTCCAATGCCGTTAAATTCACCGATAAGCCAGGCAGCGTCACCATGACCGTTGAAAAGACAATGGATTATGAAGATAAAGCCTCGCTCCGCTTTAGCATCAAAGATACAGGCATCGGAATAGATAAGGAACGTCTCCCAGGTATTTTTGATGCCTTCTCCTATGATAATGCCGCAAGCAGCGGTCTTGGTCTGACGATAACAAAAAAGCTCGTGGAGCTGATGAACGGTTCTGTCACCGCCGAGTCCGAAAAGGGCGTCGGCTCCGAATTCACCGTGACCGTTACCCTGCGCAAGGGCGACAGGAACGAAACAGGATATACAGGCGAGATAGACCTGCAAGCCCTTTATATCCTTGTCGTCGATGACAACCCCATCGAAGCGGAGCATGCCGCAATGGTGCTGAAAGAAGCAGGCATCAGAGCTGACACCTGCACAAGCGGACAGGAAGCGCTGCGTAAACTGGAGATGCAGCACGCCAGAAAACAGCCTTATAATATCATCTTAATGGACTGGAATATGCCCGGAATGAACGGCATGGAAACATCGTCCGAAATATTCAGGCAGTACGGAAAAGAAAGCATCATCGCCGCCATGACAGCGTACAGCTGGGACGATATACGTGAGCAGGCACTTTCCGTAGGCGTGGAAGATTTTGTCGAAAAGCCGCTTTTTGCAGCAAATATCATCGAGGATATTGACCGTATCGCACGCCGCAGCGGTCTGCATATCTTCAAGAACAAAACAAGAGCAAGACTCGAAGGCCGCCGTATCCTGCTTGCTGAGGATGTGAAGCTCAATGCCGAGATACTGATAGATACACTTGATATGGAAAATATCAAAGTCGATCATGCCGAAAACGGAAAGATCGCCGTGGAGCTTTTCGAGAACAGTACCGCAGGCATCTATTCAGCGATACTTATGGACGTGCGTATGCCTCAGATGGACGGACTTGAAGCCGCAAAAGCAATCCGTTCCATGGACAGAGAGGACGCAAAACGCATACCCATAATCGCATTGACCGCCAACGCCTTTGATGAAGACGTCCAGCTCTCAACGCAGGCAGGAATGAATGCACATCTGAGCAAGCCTGTTGAAGCCGACCTTCTTATCAGGATACTCGGCGAGCTTATCTATGAATCTGAACGCAACATAACCGTCAGATAAGTCATCACTAAAAATCATATCTGAACGCAAAACACCGACATCGCAAAATGTCGGTGTTTTTTGTTTGTATGCTTTAGCATACAATAAACCCCCAGTTTTACTGGGGGAATTAAAAAGCT
>CAMZIK010000041.1 GCA_947307175.1 uncultured Clostridia bacterium | reverse complement strand
AGTTACTATACAGATAGTAAACTCCTGCGGCGATATTCCGTTGCCCTGTCATTCGCTCACACTTGCGCCACGTTGCCCAGTGTCGCTTCCTGTGCCTGCGGCTCGGGTAAACTCTCCACCGAGGTAGAGGGCGGGCACAAATCGGCTCACAGTGCGGGATCAAATTCGGGGACAAGAACACCTCGTTCCTTGAAAATCTTTTCTCGCAGTCTTGCTGCACTTTGGTTGAGCAACTCGTTAAGTGTGTAGCGCTTCACCTCAACTTTCTTTCCGCCAATGAGAACATACTCAGGGTCAGCTGCTTTCCGAAAAGGGACAGCTAACTGCCCGACAGGGTCAGCTAACTTTTCACAAGTGTTGTTGAGGCCTACACTCGCAGAGTCAATAGTATCAGCGGTTTGTGAGCTTTCGCTATCCACAACAGTGACAGCAGGGTCAGCATTTTGTAACGGCTCGGGCATCAGATTTCTGCCGTCACTTGTGTCACTGTCACGGTTATACTCGAGCATTATCAACCGCTGTCCATTGCTGCGCTTGTGAGAGAACTTAACTCCGTAACTTTGCAGTTCGTAACCGTGCAAGGTCAGGTCTTTCTTCATCATGTTCGGGAAAAATTCTTGTGAGAATTTCTCCGTAAGCAGACTGCACAGTTCTGTTGCTGAGCCTTTGAACGTGAGCTTTTCAAGCATCAGGTCATGAATGGCAAAAGAGAAAAGATCGGGTGGCTTATCCTCACTCTCGTCGGTGACCGTCCACCTTGCGCCCTGCCGTGTGAGCAGCAGCTCTGTGTCCTCAATGTCACGGCCTGTGCAATGCAGCACAACCTGATTTGCACTGCGTTTTGCCTTGATAAGCACCAGCAGACCGTCAACACAGCCGTTCAGACCTGTGCTGCCCGAGACCATGTTGAACGGATCTTTGTCGGCAGCCTTGCGCAGATGATGTACAAGCACAATGCAGATACCGAGCTGCTGTGCAAGAGCTTTCAGCGGCAGAAGCTCGGCATAGTCACTGCCGTAAGTGGAATCTGTCTCGCTCCTTACCATTTGCAGTGTGTCGATTACTACGAGATGAAGATCCTCGTGAACCGACTTGAACTTGGTGATCTGCTCCTCCAATCCGCAGCCGATAGAGTCAGCCATTATCGAAAAGAACAGCTTGTCAGACGGTTCATCTGTCAGTTCATAGAGCCTCTTTTGGATACGCTCGTAGCCATCTTCGAGACAGAAATACAGAGCTGTGCCGCTTGCGGTTTCACGCTCGAGCAGCTTTTCACCTTTTGCAACTGCAAGGCAAAGCTGCAAAGCAAGCCACGATTTTCCCGCCTTCGGGGAGCCTGCAAGAATGTACAAGCCTTGGGCAAGCAAGCCGTCAACGGCGAACCCTATCGGCTTGTACAGCGTGGTCATTATCTCCTCGCAGGACTTGGTGATCAGTTTGTTCATGTGATTTCTCCTTTCTGTTTTTGTTTTTTGAGAACGATCGCCCTCTATATACTTACCGATGGCAGAAGACAAAAAGCGACATTTTTCGACCGTTCACAGATTTTTTACAATCATCAAGGCAAAAAAAGACCGCACAGACTGCTCTGTGCGGCGACATATCTACGCTGCTTTCTTTCGCTTCTTCGTGGGTTTTGGCTTTTCAAGATACTTGCAAAGACGTTTGATATTGTACGGTATCTTTCCCGTGTATTCATCGTGGCAGCCCATTGCAAGCCTTGCATACTCTGTGCGCAGCTTTTCAAGCGCTCTCTTTCTGAGCTTCCTCACATTGCCGGGAGTTGTTCCGACCTCCTTAGCGATCTCGTCGGTGTTCTTGTCTTTCAGAAAAAGCGTTATGACTTGATACTGTTTTGACGTGAGGGTTTTCATACTTTCGCACAGCAGCTTGTCCTCAAACCGATCTTCGATGCGTTTGATAAGCTTGTTCTCAACTCGCTTTTGAAAAGGATGCACACCATAGTATTTGCTCTTTGAAGATACCGAGCTGTCGCATTCAGACAGGGACTTTTGCTTTCTGCCCTCGTAGTATTTTCGGTCTGAATTGAGGTGTGCTCTTTCAACCTCCTGCCATTCTTCCGATTTGTAGAATGACACAAGCTGCTCGTACTCTTGCTTCGTGTGCGTTTGCTTGAACAGCTCAAGCGGCGTAGGCAACTCTGAAACGACACTCTCATTATCTTTCTTATGGTAGTATTGGATCCTCATGAATACCCCCTTCTGTCTCTGGTCAAAGGTTTATGTATCATGAGTGCCGTCAGGTCACGGCTTTATTCTATCATTCAAGACAAGATGTGTCAATAGCTAACTGTACAATTGGTTGGACATGAAAGGATTTGCGGTCAGAATATAAGTTTGTAAGAGTAAAAGCCAGAAATCTTTGCATTTACTTTTACATTTAACGGATTAAAAATAATGATAACTATCCAAAAAAATTCCCCACAAACTTTATCGGATCTGATATAATATCAAAAAGAGCGATTTATTTGCTTTATGCACAAAAATCAAATGGATTATAGCTGTTCTATATTGACTTTTTACCAAAAATGCGGTATAATCAATACACATATTAGTAATGATTATGGGTACATACATCATATAGAAGGGCAGGTTGTAATAATGACTAGGATTAGGATAGTTAGTAATCCATATGAAAGGACTTTGTCTTATTTTATCAACAACGGAAAAAATGATTCGTGGGATACTCTTAAGCAGGACAGCATCAACAGCAAGCTGCGCGAAAACGACAGTGAGAAGATCTTTTTGCCTTTCAAGGCTAATGACATAGTTGATACTATCGTATCGGAATACTATACAGGACCTGAGAAGGTCGGTCTTGAATTTGAGGGAACACCTGATGAATACAAGGTGCTTGAGGAAGTATGCTCTTTTGAAGGTGTAAAGGATAAAATAGAGCTAAGCTGCACAGAGAAATCTCTCGAGAATGCCCGTGATGTTCTTGACGACACCAAAAATGTGTTTGAAAGAGTGCGTCCCATCATAGAAAAAATCGTCAGAGAGGATCAGTCTGTGACGAGCGATCTTTCAAAGGTCACAGATGCATTGAAAGACATTATTCCTATCTGCATATTTGGCAACTACAGTGCCGGAAAATCTACTTTTATCAACTCACTTATCGGTTATGAGATACTGCCAAGCGGTGGAGATCCTGTTACCGCCAAGATATATGAGATACGCAGATCTCGCCAGGAAGACAGAGCGAAGATAACATTCACATATCTTGGTGAGGATTTTGAACTGCAGTTTGACGATAATGAATGCCGTGTTATCGTTGGCGACAAAGAAAAGGACATGATACAGGAGATACTGGCTTCATTGGCTGAAATCGAGAACAAGTGTCTTTTCAAGATGGTCAACAAAACGATTTCTATCCTTAATTCATATGAAAAGCGTGACAAAGAAGTCATTGTTCTGAGCAATGTCATAAAGATAGAAACTCCCTTCAGCAAAAACGGCAAGCTTGGACAGTCGCAAAATAAGTTCGTTATCTTTGACACTCCAGGTTCAAATTCAAAAACGAATATGGATCATCAGGCTGTATTGATCGAATCTCTGCAGGGATTCTCGAACGGTATTCCTGTATGGGTATCCAGTTTTGATTCTCTTGACAGCGTTGACAATGCAAATCTGTGCGACAAGCTGTACTCAATAGATGCTTTGGATAAACGCTTTACGATGATAGTTATAAACAGAGCTGACAATGTCGAATTGCCGAAAAACGGTTTTTCGGATAGAGAGCTCAACGACATTCTTGAGTATGACTCTGTTGAGAAAATGTACTCAAGCGGTATATACTTTGTATCAGCTGTAATGGGTTTAGGAGCAAAAAACATAGACGGAATGCAGAGCGAATATCTCCTTGATCTGTTTGATGAGAAAGAGAGAAAGTATTCAGATCCTGATGCAAGAGGATATAAAAAACTGTACGAATATAACATTATGCCTGAGCATATGAAGCGCAAAGCTATAGAGAACTCTCTCGAATGTGACAAGCTCGTATATGCAAACAGCGGCCTGTACTGTGTTGAATCGGAAATGGAGCAATTTGCGAACAAGTATGCGGCATATAACAAGTGTCAGATGGTATACAGGTTCCTTAACAGCGTTATTGACGAAACACAGAAACGCATTACAGAAAAGACATCTTGGCTTGAGGTTCGGAAGGTTGAACTTGAACAGGAACTTGACGGAAAGAAAAAGGAACTTATTGAATGCGTACAAAAGGAAACACAAAGCTCGATAAGGACTAACGAAAAGCAATCGAAGGATGATGTAAGGGTATTCGTAAAAGAAGACCTACAGTATGAGCTTAAGCAGGAAGCTTTAGATAAAATTGATAACAGCTTTGCTCAGCAGCATGAGGAAAGCACAAACTATCAGGCCTTTGAAGAAGATTATGAGAAATCAAAGGATACAAGATGGACAAATGTAAAAGGGAACCTGCATGCTTTTATTACCGGAAAAGGCTCAAGAAAAGAGACCTTGAAAAACCTTACATCCGACTGGTCAAACGACTCCGAGGTTGTTAAGCAGCGAAAAGAAAACAAGGAGTCTACAAGAAAGCAGATCGATTCGACCACATCAGAGCAGACAATGCACATCGTAAAGGATATGTTCAAGGCATATATTATCGAGGCACAAGGAAAGCTGCAGGGCAACGCACAGCTTTACTGGCTTGACAAGTCGCAGGAATACAGAGACAGTATGATCCGTCTGATAACAGGCACTGATGCCTTGTCCGAAAAGCAGAAGAACGAGCTGTCGGAGATAATAATGAATTATCCTCCATTTAAGTATGATGACGATTCGGACGATGTATTCATCAAGGCTAAATTCCTGCGCCAAAGCTTTATCGCCGGCTTGTTTGGTCTGCGTGACCGAATTAATACAAAGCAGCTTTCGTCAAGTTTTAATTCTAAGATCAAATGCAGCATAAGAGAAATGTCCGAACAGATAAACAAAAACTACTTTGAAAGTTTCAAGGAATGGCAGGGCCGTTTGCAGTCTACCATTGAAGCGAATATAACCGATCTTAATCCCGAGCTTCGTGATCTGTACGAAAGGATAAGGGATGAAGAGGACAGGATCACCGAGCTTAAGAGCAATCAGCGTACCATATCTGAATCCATTGAGACCATCAGACAGCTAATGGAGTGGAAACAGCCGGAATAGGAGGCATAGCATGGGTGTAAAGAATATAGTTAAGCGAATAGGAGATCGTGCGGGCAACCGTGTGGCAAAGCTCTCTGAACTCAGTTCGGGACAGGTCGAAAGAGTTCAGGAAGAAAGAGAAAAGTATCTTCTTGAAATGCCAAGCCCTAACGATCAGAATGCGATAAAGATCACCGAGAAGATGATGGCTGCCAGCAGCATTGAGATCTTCAATGCTTACCTTTCGCAGATAAAGGATCTTTATATCCCTGTTGAGAAAGATGCCGAATACGGTGAAGAATTTGATCCCCGTCACAACATCAGGTATTTCAATATCACCAAATGGGTGACGGACACCAAGGAAAATAACCTTGAAAAGCTTGTAAATGTATATGCCGTTCTGGCTGATGAGGACTGCAATATCGCTCTTGTTTTTAATCGGAAGAAAGCAGGGACAGATGTTTATCTTGCAGTAGTAAATACAAACAATGACACAAACAATGTAAATGCTGATATTTACAAAAGCAGGCTCATTGAAGCAATAAAGGGAAACTTCCCGGGCGCTGATTGGGATAAGGATGCTGACGATAAGGGCATCATTCCTTTCCTTGATAATGACAAACCATATTCTGTTGCAACGGCATCAAATATCCCGACAGAGAAATCCGAAAAGTTTATCAGTCAGACAATAGAAAAGCTGCTCGACGGTATAGTGCCTGAATCAAGGAAGACAGAGTACACTATTGTTCTGCTTGCAACGCCAATAAAAGATGTTGAGGAAAGAAAGCTCAAGCTTGGCGAGTTCTATTCCGGTCTAACACCATATGCATCGTGGTCAACCAATTTCCAGTTTGATGATATGCAGACGTTTGGATCATCGGCAACTGTCGGTGTCAATGTCGGTGTAAGTGCGGGAATACAAAACGGACAAAACAGCACAATAACCGATACCGAAGGAACTACGGACAGCAGCTCGAGGACAGACACACAGTCAGGCAGCAAGACAGACACCGCAGGCACATCAGCAGCCGAATCCGAAAGCAACGCACATTCCGACGGAACGAATGAAAGTACAACAGAAACTGACGGTACCAATTGGAGCAAAGCAAATGGCTCAACAAGTACTTCGGGGACATCCAGTACAGAAGGTACCTCTTCAAGTGATTCTCTCGGAGGAGGTGTTACTGTAGGTTCAAGTCAAACTGCTGGCGTTACTGTTGGAAATGCTTTTGCAGGGAGTGTTAATGCATCGGTTTCGACAAATCAAAGCGTTTCAGCTAATTATAATCATACTTGGGGTCATAACAGCAGTGAGACTGTTTCTAATAGTCTTGCAAAATCCTTGACAAAAACAGAAGGTGGAAGCAGCAGCGTTGCCAAGGCATTAGGCAAAACAGCTTCAGATACTCTTACAAAAGGTCTTACCAATACAGTTTCAAACAGCATTGCTAAAACCACAGGCAACTCTGTTGCAAATACCCTCGGCAAGGCTGTAACGAAATCAATGGCAAAGGCATCAGGCGTATCTAAAGCAGTCAACTACGGCGCTAATATGGGCGCTAACTTTGCAAGATCATCAACCGTAACAGCTATCGTCGGAAAGCATCAGGGCATCACACAGAACTTCTCCAACTTTAACATCAAGCACGCTCTGGAGCTGCTCGAAGCACAGATGAAACGTCTTGAACAGAGCACAGCACTCGGTATGTGGGATTTTGCAGCCTATGTACTGAGCGAAGACCAGAATATCGCAAACAATGTTGCGCATACCTATCTTGCTTTAACACTTGGAGAAGATTCATACATGTCAAAATCAGCAGTCAATCTCTGGCGAGGCAGCGTTGAAGAAGAAAAGGGGCAGGCAAGGACTATTTGCTCGTACATAAGAGAACTGCGTCACCCTATATTTGCTTTGTCACCTGATGCTGTTGCAGAGGATGCGGAGTACAATGTTTATCCGCCAATCGTTACAGCTACGACAAGCCTTTCAGGCAAGGAACTTGCATATTCGCTCAACTTCCCGCAAAAGGCTGTTGCCGGTCTGCCTATACTTGAATGTGCGGAATTCGGCAGAAATGTTGTGACTTATGACATAACAGAAAAGCCAACAAGTAACATCAGACTGGGAAATGTTTTTCATATGAATCATAAAGAAAGCACTCCGATAGAGCTTTCGCTTGATTCATTCAGATCGCATACATTTATTACAGGTAGCACAGGATCCGGTAAGAGCAACACGGTTTATCAATTGCTTGAAAAGATCTGTCTCCCGGAGGATCTGGAAAGATCAAACAAAGTGCATTTTCTTGTTGTCGAGCCTGCAAAGGGCGAATACAAAAATGTCTTTGGCAATGATAGCAATGTATCTGTTTACGGAACAAATCCGCTTGTTGCACCGCTTTTAAGGATCGATCCGTTCAGCTTCCCGAATGATGTTCATGTGCTTGAACATATGGACAGGCTTATTGAGATCTTCAATGTGTGCTGGCCGATGTATGCAGCTATGCCCGCCGTGCTGAAAAGTGCAGTCGAGAAATCATATGTTGACTGCGGCTGGGATCTTATCACATCGAAAAACAAGTATGACAGAAACTTCTATCCTGATTTCAAAACGGTTGCCGATAATATTAAAACTATCATCGACAGCAGCGAATATGACAATGAAAACAAGGGCGCTTACAAGGGCTCGCTGCTCACAAGACTGCAGTCACTGACAAATGGTATCAACGGACTGATCTTTGCATCTGACGAACTTAGCGGCGAAGAGCTGTTTGATAGGAATGTAATCATTGACCTCAGCAGAGTTGGTTCGTCTGAAACTAAGTCGCTAATAATGGGCCTGCTTGTTCTCAAGCTGCAGGAATACCGTTCAACAAGCGGTCTGCCGATGAACAGCGAACTGAATCATATCACTGTTCTTGAAGAAGCACATAATCTTTTGAGAAGAACTTCAACTCAGCAGTCAACCGAGGGAGCAAATCTTCTTGGAAAGAGTGTCGAAATGATCGCAAATGCCATAGCCGAGATGCGTACATACGGCGAGGGATTTATTATAGCCGATCAGGCTCCTGGACTTATGGATATGTCTGTTATCCGCAATACGAACACAAAGATCATTATGCGTCTGCCTGACCAGAGCGACAGAGAACTTGTCGGCAGAGCTGCCGATCTGAATGACGATCAGATAAAGGAACTTGCAAAACTGCCTTGCGGCGTTGGTGCTGTTTATCAGAATGAGTGGGTACAGCCTGTTCTTTGTAAGATCGACGAGGTGGATACCAAGAACGCAGAGTATAGATTTGATTCGACGAGCAATGGCAGCCTGTTGAATCAGAATGATGAGGTTAAGAACAGCCTTCTGAACTGTATAATGGACAAAGAGCTGTTCAGCATCGGCGACAAGCAGGATCTTAAAGAGCTGAAAAGCATAGTTCTCAAATCCGGTTTGAGTTCGCTTGTCAAAGTTGATCTGTTTAATTATATTGAGTCAGAAAAAGAAGAAGGAATGTTGGCGCTGCAGCGTTTGATCTATGACTTCCTTGATGCCGAAAAAGCTATAAGTGAGTCGGTCGAGCACAGCGAAATACACGAGTGGGTCGATGCAGTTCTGGACAAGCTCGAGCCTTCTGTCAAGGGTTATACCAAGAAGCAGATAGATATAGCAGTAATGCTTATTCTTTGTGAGCAGATGGTGAGAGATCCGTCGTACAAGAATGTTTTAAACAAGTTTATCGAAACATATCGGAGTGGAGGCGGAGTATTTTGATTAGTGAGATATCGCCAAACAAGGAAATGACTGAGATAAAGACACAACCAGTAGAAAGCTTCAGGAATATTAAACCTGATAATGAGATGTCGTTCAAAGAACTATCTGATGCTGCTCGGACTGAATTCAATAAAGCATCTTCATCAGAATTCTCCGTTCAAGACAGCAATAACAATAAAGAGTATTTCGACGATAACGGAATAAAATACCGTGAAGGAAATGATCTTTTACCTAATGTTGAATTCGACAGAAATGGATATACATACAGAACTGATGACAACGGACGAGTGGTATCTGCTGAAGGACAACTACAAATAAAAGATCATCAAGGCAGAAACGAAATGGATCCAAGATCAGCTGTTGATAAAGGTGAAATGCGCAGTGATGATGAGCGCGGTCATTTAATTGGTGACCAATTCAATGCAAGCGGCGGCATTGAAAACCTTGTGCCGATGTCAAGAGAATTGAATCATGGTGATTACCTGAGTATGGAAAACAAACTTGCTGATGCTGTTAAAAGTGGCGATGAAGTCAGATTAAAGGTTGAACCTGTTTATCGTGAGGATCACACCAGACCTTCGGAATTTCGAGCAACATACAGCATAAATGGAGAAAAAGAAATAAATGTCTTTAGAAATGAAAGTGGGGCTGGATCATGATAGATAATAAAATGCTTCAGACTATATACGATGAAATCGATAAATTTCTTCCAAGCAATTGGGAAAAGCTCATCGTATATCTAGAGTATGGTAAAACATCATATTCTATTTCGTTTTATATCGGATTATCTGGAAAGTATATCAAGTGTTATGATCTTCCGGATGTAACAGACGATGATCTTGCTGATACATTCTACAGGATAGACAAGGTTGTATCTAAGGAAAGAAATCAGGACAAAGAGCCATGGTCAAATATGACTGTTGTTATTGACAACAACGGAAGAATACACGCTGATCTTGACTACACCGATCTGTTAAAGGATTCATATAAGTACAATAAAGAATGGAAGAAAAAGTATTTAGCATAAACGGAGTGTGATCGATATATGATTAGGATCGATACTGCGCTTGATACTCTTGACCGCAAAAACAACGAGAATAACGGTTATCTGGACATACGCTCAAAGAGCGAGTTAAGTAATAAGGATATCAATGATTATATAAAGAGTGAGTTTGAAAAAGCTCACCGTGAGGCGATGCTTGAGCCTTATGACAAGCTGCTGGAAGAGATCTACGATGTGTCAGAGGACGACATATCGATTGATTATGAGGTCAGTGATAAGATCAAGGACATACTTAGTGATTTCAAGCTTACCAACTGGCTGACTTTGAATGAAAGCAAGAAGCTCGATGTGATCAATAAGCTTGTTGATGCTGTCAGTGATGACCTTGGGATAACGGACAAGCCCAAGGTCGTTCTTACCACTGAAAGCAACGATTTCTTTGGTGCGTATGATCCGCAAAAGAACACGATCATTCTTAACCGTACAGGCTTTCTCAATCCAAAGGAACTTGTGGACACAATAACACATGAGCTGCGCCACGCTTACCAGCATATGCGTGCACAAAAGCTGGAAACGCATGAAGATGCACTTTTCAGAGTGAATCTTGAGAATTATATCTCTCCCGAACAAAACAAGAACGGAGATTTTATCAATTACTTTGAATACAACAATCAGTATGTTGAAGTCGATGCAAGAGTTTTTGCCGATAAGTTTAAGGAGGCGATGAAATGAACAGTATAATAGAAAAGTATTATAATGATAACAACATCGCTACTGCGCTTGTAAAGCAAAAGCTTGAAAAGTTCAATAGAAATCCGGATATCGAAAAAGAGTTTGAATACTGGATCGAAAACAAGCAGTATAAAACCGATGCTGTTGAGTTAGAAGGCTATACTGCACAAAAGCTGTCACAGCTGTCAAAGTACCTTGTCGGTGAAGGTGCGTTTATGCTTCTGATTGAACTGCGTGAATCACCCGATAAGGCACATAAGATGATAGAAAGAGTGGTCCTATGGCTGAGTTATTTGAATACAAATGCCCGAGCTGTGGGGCTTTACTAAAGATAAGTCCCGAGGAATCCTTTGTCAAGTGTTCATACTGCGGAACGATCGTAGAACGGGAACTTGACGAGGATGAAAAGGCAACAGCATCTGCTAAAAAGCTTGCTGCAAAACTCGAAAAATACAAAAACGATATGCACGAGTTGGACAGGCTCAAGGACAAGTTTCTTTTTGCCGGCGCACGTGTAAATAGTCTTGAAAAAGAATCGGTAAGAGAATCAAAGTTTATGCATGAATGTCCGTTTGTTGTGCCGGTAATCATTATGGTTTTGGCCATTATCGGATCGTTTGGAACAAATGAAGATAAGGGTGCGACATTCCTCGGCGGACTAATACTTGCCGCCGGTGTATACATATGGTCAATGGTCGGCAAATCAAAAGAGGATGCCAGGGTAAAAGAGGCATCGGAAAAGCTCGCAGCTGCGAAGAAAGAACTGGATGAGATCCAGCCACAGTATGAGAAACTGAAAGCGAGCTTTGACCCGGAAGTCGTTCCGATTCAGTATAGAAACGATAAGGCTCTTGACTATGTAATCGCACTGTTCAGAACAGGGCAAGCAAGCAACATCGGCGACGCATTCAGGCGTTATGATGAGCATCTGCACTATGAGAAAATGGAGGCAATGCAGCAGGAGCAGATCAACCTGCAAAAACAACAGCTGCGCAAGATGGATCAGATGTCAAGCAATGATCCCAATGATCTTGGGAGCGCAGCACTTAAAGCAGGCGCAGCAGTTGTAGGTGTTGTCGCTGCAACAAAGATAGGCAAAGAAATCATAAAGAATCTAAAGGATCTGTAGTTGGAATTATTGAAGTACATAGTGCTATAATGCAATGTCTTGCAATAATACACCATGATCTGCAACTTTGGTCTTTGTTTGGTCTTTATTTTAGCATAAAACTACGCAATACTGCACGGTGTTACGGTATAGCCCCTTATGACAGAATCGCCGCAGGAACGGGCGAAAAAGCACTGCAGATGCGTGGATTTTAGCAAGCGGCAGTGCTTCAAGTCCCGTTTGCCGCATAAATGAAAAGCTCGCAAACAGGTTGTTTGCGAGTTCTTTTTTTGCCCCAAAATCGGGTTTGCCGCTTATTTTGACGCTTATTGACGCTTACGGCTCCGCAAAGCCTATCCCTGCGCTGTTTGCGGGGTGCATAATTATCCCGCTTGCCGACTTGTTGTGATCTGCAGTACAGGAAATGACGATTTTACGCTCTTTGGTGTTATGGACACCTCATTTACCTTTTGAGCAGCTATCAGACTGAAAAAACATGAGACCATATTGAAGTCTATGGAATAATGGTGTATAATAGTTTCAAATATGAGTGCAGAGCTATTGGGTTTGATAAATTGGGAGGAGATTGAAAATGAGCGAAAAGAAGTCGTTATTTGAAGTTATAAAAGAAAATCTGGTAAACGGCGAGCTGCCTGATGATTTCTCGCTGCCCCGGGAAGAGGCAGGCGAGGGCAAGCTGAAATGGGCTGACGGAGCGATGGACGGAGTGCGCTGTTACCACATGGGTCAGCAGGATATAACTGCTGAGCACATGCAGAAGATCGCTGATGCTTTTGCTGTTATCGCAGACAGGGAAAAGGCATGGGGACTGATGAAAGAATTGTTTGTGCAAGTACCGCCGCTTAGCAGCATAGATGCGATACAGCAGTACATAAGGGACAACGCCGACAATCTCGATACGAAAGAGCTGTATATGTTTGCGTTTGACAGTCTCAACAGCAGCGAGGTTGATATTGTAAAGCTCGGTATGCTCATCATTGAGATATTCAGCAGCGAGCCTGTTGATATGGTCAAGCAGACCATCAGAACGCTTGCTCTTAGCGATGAGTTCTCGCTGTTTGCTATCTTCAATATGTTCAACTGGTCAAACGGCAACGATGAGGTATTCGAGCTTGCCAAAAGAGTTCACGGCTGGGGTAGGGTACACGCCGTTGCACGCTTTGATGCACAGACGCAGGAGATGAAGGACTGGCTGCTGGCAGAGGGAATCAACAACGCTGTGCTCCCGGATTATTCGGCGCTTGATGTTTATCGCAAGGCGGATATAGCGCTGCGGCTGAAAGAGAAGATCAGCGACGAGCAGCTCACAAGCATAGCAAAAGTCCTTACTGCGATGTTCGATGAAGGTCCGGTCGCAGGCATCAGTGCGCTTGACAAAAATGAGGCGGAGCAGATGCTTGGCGACTTTGTCGCACAGGCGCAGAAACACCCGCTGAACGCCGAGGTGAGCGAGGTCCTGGTTACGATAACCGAGGACGAGAGATTCCAGTCGCTTGCCGCAAAGTGCAAGGAGTTATTGCCGTAAAGCTTTTTTGTGAATATACAGACTGCGCCCGGGAGTTCAATGCTCCCGGGCGTTTGTGTTCCACAAGCTGTTTGCTGCGGGATATAATGCCGGTTGGATACTTTTTTCAGATATGCTTGATTATTTTTCGTAAATATAGTATAACACAATAAATAATGAGTTCTGCCCGGTGTTTCAGATAAAGGAAGTGATGATCCTTGGAGTTCATACGACAGCACCAGCTCAATATTATGCTCATGCTGATAGGCATATGTGCAATACTGCCCGTGTTTGTGCTTATTTCAAAGGCACTCTCACGCAAGCGAAAGCATGCCCTTATCCTGATGGAGGTAAGTGCAGCGCTGCTTTTGCTGTTCGATCGGTTTGCGTATATATATAAAGGAGACACCTCCACGCTGGGAATGTGCATGACTCGGACGAGCAATTTCATGGTGTTATCGCTCACTCTTCTGGTGATCTATGCCTATGAGCTTTACCTTATAGACCTATACAAAAACGAGGGACAAGCGGAGGTCATACCCAAAGTCCTGCGTGCTTCTCAGTTTATCATACTGATCGGCGAGATCATGATAATCATCTCGCAGTTTACGGGTATATATTATACATTTGATGAATCCAACTACTATCAGCGTTCATCATTGTACTTTATCAGCTACATTATCCCGATCGTGCTCATGGTGCTCAACGTTATCGGGATAATCCAGTTCATCAAAAAGCTCAGCTTTCTGCTGAAGACCAGCCTTCTGCTCTTTTCATTGGTCCCTATCATCGCATCGGCGATACAGCTGTTCACTTATGGTGTTTCGCTTATCAATATCACGCTGGTAGGACTTGTGGTGCTGTTGTATATCTTCTCACTGGTAGATATGAACAATGCAGTAGACAAGGCAAACAAGCAGGAGATACAACTGCTCAAGGACGGGCAGAAAAAGATGCAGCTGATGTTTGAGCAGACCGCTTCGGCACTTGCCAGCGCAATAGATGCAAAAGATAAGTATACCCACGGTCACTCGTCGAGAGTTGCGATATATTCCGAAAAGATAGCAAAACTTTCGGGCAAGAACGCAGAGGAATGTCAGGATATATTCTTCTCGGCACTTCTGCACGATGTCGGAAAGATAGGAATACCGGATAAAGTGCGCAACAAGCAGGGCCTTGAATGCACGGTGACGTTTGAGCAAAACGGCGACACTATACGCTGTGCTTGAATACTATCAGGACAGCAGATCCCAGCTCGGATACGACAGCGAAGAGGAAGAAGAGGGATATCCCTATATCACGACCGTTGAGCAGCTGCTTTAAACGATTACTTTCACGGGTATGAAAATACACAGCGATATGAAGGACGACAAGCATGCCGTTGGTCTGTATTTTGACTCCACATGGGATCCCGAGCACGGCGCAGGCGTGCTTATGGCAGGCTTTGAGGTGCTTGACACAGGCAACCAGGATCACGCATATTTTGCATATGCACTCAACTGAATAAATCACGGGGCTGTTGCAGCCCCAACAAAGAAAAAGAGCCTGGCACAGACCTGAAATGTAGTGCCAAGCTCTTCTTTTTGTGGTATAATATAATTGCAAAAACCATTAAACCAACGAAAGGATTGTACCACAAAAATGAGAAATTGTCAAGTTCGTCTTAACATAAACGCTCAATTGTTTAAACAATTTCCATAATAATATGAGCGGCAGCACGCAATGATTTGTTGTAATTATACAACAAGTTCAGAAAAATGTCAACAGGCGGCGTTTGTGAGTGTGTAAAAGCGCTTTTATTCTGCGCCAATTTTGCGGCTTGGTGTTGCTTATGCGACATTGTGTCGCATTTTTGCTGCTTAACCAACATTATGCGCCTTATCTGCTCATTGAAAAGACCGCATTTGCATGGTATTATGTAATCACAGCAAGGGAAACAAACAAAAACACAAAACACAAACCAAAAACAAAAGGAGGAAAAAACAATGGTATCAATAACAGCAGCAGTGATCGGAATCGGAGTAACAACGGCAGTAGGTTTCGGGATGATGGCACTTGCTTATGTATTAAAATCATAATCGAACGAAATAAACAACAATAATCAAAATCAACAGACACAAAATAAAGGAGAAATAAAAATGACAAACACAATGACAGCAAACAACACACAGACGATAGAAGAGACAGAAAAGAAGACCGGAAAACTCAGCCGCAAGACAAAATTCATTATCTTTGTAACAGCCTTTGTGGCGGGCAGTTTCCTGCTTTGCCTGATGACCGGAAAGATCTGGCCGGATTCGTTGTCCGCTAAGTACTCTATCACTAATACGCTCAGCGATCTGGTTCTGGGTTCTATCATAGGATACTTCGTATTCCTCAGAAAGAGAAAATCCGAACGGGAATGATAAAATAAACAATAAAGGAGAAAGGAGGAAAAAACAATGGGCGCAGCATTTGTAGTACTCGGGGTCTGGGCAGCAGCAACCGCAGGAACATACCTGATCCTTTCCCACATCTGATACGGACACAAACACAATAAACTAAAAAACAAACAAAAGGAGGAAAATGAAATGTTTGCACTTGGAATGGGACTTCTGGTCGGAGGATTTGTTGCAATAAACGTTGCAAAGATCGTCTGCGTAATAGTTAAACAATAAACAGAACACACAAAAAATAAGGAGGAAATAATAATGTTCACATTTATAGCAATATCAACAGCTCTGGCAGGCATTGCAGGTTATGCTATTTACAGCGTAGTCACCTGTCATTGAACGAAACGATAGACCCGAAATCAAACAAAAAGGAGGAAAATACAATGCTTACATCATTAGCGTGCTTTGGTATCTACGCAACAGTAACTGTAGGAACGATCTGGTTCTTTTCAAAACTGTGATTAAAACACAAACATAACAAATCAAAACAAATAAAGGAGAAAAAGAAAATGATAACCTTTCTCACAGCAGCAGCCTTAGCAATAGGTGTAACATCAGCGGTTGCAGGGATCGTTTGTGCGATCAATCATTGGTAATAGTATACCCGGACAAATAACACAAAGGAGGAAAACAAATGCTTGATCTTGGAATAAGATGTTCGTCACTGATAGGATCTGATCTGATCAAATTCATCTTCGATCCATTCACCCGTTGACCCGCAGAAAATAATCAGAAAAAGGCATATGAAAATGAAAAAAAAATCATTCTGAAAAGCGTTCATACACAAAAAGTATGGGCGCTTTTTTTGCGCCCGGAAAAATCTTTTGGAAAAACTCAAAAACTGCAAGGTTGTTGCAAGGTTCGGTGTGCTAATATATAGTCACAGCAAGGGAAACAAACAACAAAACGAAAGGAGGACACCGAAATGTACGAACTTATGACGATTGTCGCTTACGTTTTCAGAGGCGGAAACATCTCAGACTAAAATAAAATGAATCAATATAAAACGAAAGGAGGACAAAACAATGTTTGAAATTATTTCAAGAATGATCGACGAAATGCATAAGTGCTGCATAGCACGCGGATAATGACCCGAATATAAAACAGGAAAGTAAAATCGAAAGGAGACAGATCAATGAGTTCTACGGCGTAAAACCTGCCGAGAGCAGCAGTCAGCCACAGAGCAGTCAGGCAGCTTACGACGGCCCTCCGCTCACAGGCCACACCGGCGCAGCAGCCTCGGTAGCGATCATCCTCGTCGGCGTTGCCGCATTGGCTGTCATCAAGAAAAAGCAGGACTAAAACTGAAATATCCCTAACAAATGAACCTCACCATTTTTGCGCTTTACGCACAAGGTGGTGAGGTTCATTTCATATGGTACAAGTGCTGTACATTTTACTTTATATCAAACACTTTCAGCAGCCCCGTGAGGCTGAATACCTGCTTGACATCTTCCGAAGCATTTTCTATCTTCATCGCTCCGCCGTGAGCATCGAGCGTTTGCAGAGCAAACACCAGTACTCTCAGACCTGCGCTCGAAATGTAGGTCAGCTTTTGCATATCGAAGATAAGAATGTCAGTGGTTTTAAGCTCAGGCTCTATCTTTGCCTCAAGCTCGGGAGCCGAATTAGCATCGAGCTTTCCGTCAAGCTCAACAGTCAGTTTGTTTTTGAACTTCAGCATTTTGATATCCATATTCGTCCTCCTGTATGTCAGTGTATCGTAATTCCCAGCATCGTCAGGTCGTCGGATTGTTCTGCATCGCCCGCAAAACGCCCGATCTCACTTTGCACGCTCTCCAGCAGCTGCTTCTGTGTGCCGCCCTTGTGCTCGTTGAGCGCCGTGAGCAGCCTGTCTGTGCGGAACATCTCATCGTTTGCATCAGCTGCCTCTACAACACCGTCTGTGTAAACGAACAGCGAACCGCCCTTTTTCAGCGTGAACTCGTACTGCTCATATTCTGCTTTCGGGAACACCCCGACCATTACGCCGTGCGGCTCTTCAAACAGCTCGAACTCTCCGCCCGGCTGGCATATCATCGGTATCTCGTGCCCTGCGTTCACCGCAGTCACCCTGCCCGTCGAAATTTCCAGAATGCCCAGCCATACCGTGACAAACATTCTCTGCTTGTTGTTTGCACAGATAGTCCTGTTCGCACTCTCCATGACCTCTTTCGGTGAGAGCCCCATTGAAGCAAGATTGTGAATGATGTTCTTTGACATCATCATAAACAGCGCCGCAGGGACTCCCTTGCCCGAAACATCTGCGATAACGAGCGCAAGGTGGTCGTCATCAACAAAGAAGAAATCGTAGAAATCACCGCCGACCTCTTTTGCAGGGGTCATTGATGCGTAAATGTCAAACTCTTTGCGATCGGGGAAATCGCTCGGCAGCTGGTCAGCCTGTATCTTTTTCGCCATGTCGAGCTCTGCCGCAACTCTCTCCTTTTCTGCCGCCAGCCGAACGTTCTCTGCGGTGTAAAAATCAATTTCCTTTGCAAGCTCTGATATGTCCTGCGAAAGCAGACCCAGCTCGTTTTTTACCTTTATCTTTGCCATTGCTGAAACGACCTTTTCGCTGTCCTTGTCCTGCTTGTATTCACGCACCGTTCCCTGTATCGCCGTAACAGGCGCAGTCGCACGGCGGTAAATGATTATCTGCAGCAGCACAAGGAAAATGACCAGTGCGCCCGCACATATTATCATCGTCTTGATTATCGTCATCTTCAGCGCATCGTTGAATTCGTTCCAGTCATAAACGACACCGATGACCGCCCTCGTTTCACCTTGGTAAACAAGCGGCAGATACCCGATGTAATAGCTGCCGTCATCGGGAAAAGTGTGTGACAGCTCAAAAACTATGTTTCCCGAACCGTCCTCGCTGTCGATGATCTTTTTGAGCTTCGGGTGCTGCGAAAGATCAATGCCCAGCTCATCGCCGAGCTGCAGCGGACCCGAATCGACAAAGTCGCATATCACCTTTGTCTTGTAATTATCCGCTGTGTCTATAACAAACAGCCTTTTCGGGCCATAATCAAGATAGCTTTTGACCATCGTCATGAATATCGTCTCGTAAAATTCCTTTGTCAGCGAGAACTGCAGGTCTTTCGGCAGCTTTTCTATCTCCTCGACAGTGCCCGTGTCCGTCTGCTTGAAATCCTCCATCGCCTGCTTGTCTTCATTCTTGTCGTCTTCCAGCAGCTTAGCCGAGTATTCTTCTATCTTGTCAAAATACCAGTCAACTCTTTCCTTTGTGAACGAGTCTGTCGTGTAACAGGTGTCGCCGAGTATCAGTTCGAGTTGATGGCTCATAAGCGAATTCTGCGCTTCAAGAAAGCCTCGGAGCGTGCTGCTGTAAACGATCTGCGCTATAACAGCGGCGATGATAAGAAAAAGCGGTATTATTATCATGCTTATCTGGAAGTACAGCCTTCTGAATCTGTATCTTTTTTCTTTCTTCAAGCACTGACCCCCTTGAAAGACGGGGCGATGCCCCTTATTAAACACATTTATCAGCCTTTGTATCAGAACACTTTTTCGGTGTTGCTGTCAAGCGTTGAGATCGTCTTTATGATAAAGTCCTCGGACTCCCTGAAATCGCCGGTCACCCAGTCGGAGATTATCGCAATACAGCCCTGCGCACGGTATGAGCACATATAGTTCAGCTCTGTTTCACTGAGCTTTGAGCCTTCCTTTTCAAGCTGCTTCTGCTGGAAAACGCCCTTGATTATCCCGCAAAGCTCTGTGCGCAGCTGACCTGTTGTGTTGGGGCTGAACACCATTTTGAAAATGCTTTTGTTCTGCGAGATGTATTCTATTATCTTCTTGAAGAACTCCACCGTCGGCTGTTCGCCTGCATCAAGCAGCAGCAGGGCAAACGCAACGATAGTTTCCTTTTCGATCTTTTCGTACAGATCATAGACATCAAGATAGTGCCTGTAAAGCGTGCCACGGTTAAGCTCCGCCTTGTCGCATATCTCCTGAACGGTTATCTTGTGCAGTTCTTTCTGAGTCAGAAGCTCTGAAAGTGCGTTGGATAGAGCCTTTCGTGTTTTCTGCGCACGGCGGTCGGTCGATTTTTCGGGCATGGTGATTACCTCTCTTTATATAGATATAGTATTGTCTGCGACAAGTATAGCATATTTTTTTATACTTTGCAATAGTTCTGCGACAATTTGTATGGCTTTTGTCGCCTAAGCAACATATTGTCGCAGTGATGTCCGTTATGCAACATTCAGTGCTATTATTGCTCATTGAAGAATGCGAATTTGCGTGGTATTATATAGACACAGCAAGGGAAACAAACAACAAACCAAAACAAAAAGGAGGAAATAAAAATGATAGCTTTCGCATTGATCTCAGGAGGCGTAGCGATCGCCGGCACTATCGGACTCGCATCGTTCGCAATTTACAGTGTATCTCGTTGGTATAAATAAAAAACAAACACATCAAAAAAGGAGGAAACAAAATGATAGCTTTCGCATTGATCTCAGGAGGCGTAGCGATCGCCGGCACTATCGGACTCGCATCGTTCGCAATTTACAGTGTATCTCGTTGGTATAAATAAAAAAACAAACACATCAAAAAAGGAGTAAATAAAAATGGTAGCAGTAGTCGGAATTGCAACAATGGGCATCTGTGTTCTGGCAACAGCCCTTATAAAAATTCTTTAATAATAGAAACGAACCACATCGAAAGGAGGAAATAAAAATGATATTTACACCGGCAGCAGCAATCTTACTCGGAACAGTGGGCGTCGTTGGTCTGGCACAAGTTGTAGCATGCATTCTTGCCAGATAAAAAACAAAAACAAACACATCGAAAGGAGGAAATAAAAATGATAGCAGCAGTAGCAGTAGCAGGTCTCGCAGCAGCAGCTTCGGCAGGTCTCGTGACCACCGCAATATATCTTCTCAGCAAAATTAAGGGATAAAATCAAATTGACTTGAAAGGAGGAAAAACGATGGCAGCAACATGCATCTTCATCGTATCAGGGATCGCAGTCCTGGAGGTAGGCTCATGGATCACAATGACACTTATCAGCAGGAGATGATAAACAGAAATGAGATCGGGATAACAAAACGTTCGTATAGTTAATACGGGCGTTTTTCTTTTTGGGAGAGTGCAAAAAACCGATAAGCATAACAGCAAAAGCAGGACTGTCGCTTGTGTGCGGCAGCCCTGTTCGTGTTTACTATTCGGTTTGGTGTTATCGAACCGTATTATTCAGCGGCTACGAATGTAACGTTGATAGTTGAACCGAACTTTGCGGTGAAATCATCGACTTTGTCGCCTGCAACGTGGCACTTGGTCGCCTTGTCAGGCAAGAACGCTGTATTGTCACACTTTTCCCATGTGAGCTTGGCAGGATCAGCTGCGTTTAGGTACACATCTTTACAGTTTTTGCAGTAACCGAATGTATTGCTGCATATCTTGGTCACGGTCGAAGGGATAGTTATCTCGGTGAGTGCATAGCAGCTCTCAAACGCATAATCGTCTATTGTTATAACGCCCTCGGGGATAGTCACACTTGTAAGTGCTTCGCAGTTACCGAATGTATATCTGCTGATCACAGTAAGTCCAGTTGGTATGTTTATAGATGTGAGCGATTTACAATGTTGGAATGTACTCTTACCAAGAGAAGTGAGCTTGCTGCCCTCTGCAAAGGTAACGGTCTTCAGATTATCGCATCCTCCGAACGCATAGCTCTCGATCGTGGTCACGCTTGCAGGTATAGTTACTTCGGTGAGTGCATCATCGTTGTCGAATGCGTCACTTCCTATTGAAGTTACACTTTCGGGGATAGATATAGAGGTGAGATTATCGCAGTAGAAGAAATTGTCTTCGCCTATCCTGGTTATGCCGTCTTCGATCTCAACGGTTTTGATCTTGTCTCTGACACCATCCCACGGTGCTTTAAAATTGGCAGCGAAATCGTATATAGCACCTGTGCCGCTGATAGTCAGCTTGCCGTTGTCGTCGAGTGTCCATGTTGCATTGTCGCCGCAGTTGTCC
>CAMZIK010000040.1 GCA_947307175.1 uncultured Clostridia bacterium | reverse complement strand
GAACCCTTCTCCAAAAGGGTTTCCCCCAGCTACTCGCCTATAAATTCTGATTTGTCGGCAGAAACACTTTTGTAAAAAGAAAGATAAAAAACAGCAAACGCCTACGTCCGTAAGTGTACACCACTTCGGGCGGTTTTTTATTGCAAAAAAACAGATCTGCTCCCTTGCAGACCTGTTTTCCATAGCTTTTATTGTTATTGCGCACAGCTTGTCATTCGCCGCCTGCCTGCGCCTTTTCCTGCTCAGCTTTCAGGCTCTCCAGCTCGTCAAGTATCGTCAGCCTGCGCTCGTGGAACATAAGCTCCTTATCGTAACGGTAGTATTCGTCGCAGCCGTAAGCAGCAATGAACCTCGCAGTGTTCGGGTTCACAGCTATCTCCGTCAGCACGATAAGAAGCTCCTGCCCCGTGCCGAAAGTGCCGCTGCAAAAACGGAACAGATTGTCAAGGTGAGCCTTGCAGTCTCTTGTCTTCTGCAGGAAGCACGCCGTGTCCTCAGCATACTTTCCCTTGATACCCTCAAAGCCACGCGCCGCCTCATGCCTGTATGCGTCCAGCCTTTCCCTGCGGTAGATGAAGCTGTCGTCCGCAGCCCTTGAAAGATTGTTCGCAGCCATAAGCTTTTCACGCTCATCGTCAAGCTTTTGTATCCTGCCTCTCAGAAGCTCCGACGCATCGCCGCCGTCCTCACATTCAGTTTTCAGCTGCGAAAGCTCCTTTTTAATAAGCATCATATCCCTGTCCTGTGCAAGCAGGCAAGCACATTCACCGCCTGCCGCTTCGAGCAGAAGTCCAAGCAGAGCATACCTCTCGTCAAAGCCTGCCTGCCTTGCACGCTCAGAGATAGCCTCGTCATGCTTTCCGCAAAGAATGTCGGTCACACGGTAGTCGCTCTCGTATCTGCGGTAAAGCTCATAGTAAGCCGCAAAGTCCTCAGCTACACGTTTGTTCTGCAGATATTGCCCTATAAGCTCCTTGTCCGCCTCAATGCCGAGCCTTTCATAGACTTTCAGCACACGGCTCAGATCGTCCCAGCCTCTTGCCGTCACAAAGCTCCTGCCTTCCGCCGTCTTGTCAATGATGTAGAAATTCTGCGGCTTTATCTCCAGATATGAAATGACCGCACCGTGTACCTGCGTTTTGTAAGCAAACTCTTTCCATACCGCAAGGTCGGGCTCAACATCAATGCGCTTTAGCCTGTCCCATGTCACCGTGTCGAACTCCCTTACCGAGCTGTTGTATTCGGGCGGATTTCCTGCCGTCACAACTATCCAGCCCTCAGGAAGTTTTCTTCCGCCGAATTCCTTGTACTGCAAAAACTGCAGCATCACAGGGTTCAGCGTCTCCGAAACGCAGTTTATCTCATCAAGGAAAAGAATGCCGCTTCTCACGCCCGAGCGCTGCATCATGCCGTATAGCGCAGCGATTATCTCGCTCACCGTGTATTCCGTCGCCTCAAAGCTTTCTCCCTCAAATTCCTTTTTTCTGATTATCGGCAAGCCCATAGCGCTCTGCCTCGTGTGATGCGTCATCGAGTAAGTGAGCAGACCTATCCCCATTTCCGAAGCTATCTGCGAGATGATCTCCGTCTTGCCTATGCCCGGCGCACCCATAAGAAAGATAGGGCGCTGCTTGTGCTGCGGTATAAGTGTCCTTCCCGCCTCGTCCTTTGCAAGGTAAGCCCTTACCGTATTTTTGATCTGTTCACCGGCTTTTTTTATGTTCAAGTTCCTGCTCCTCCTTACAGTTCAAATCTTTTTGCCGCCTCATCGTCCGTTCCGAAATGCTGTCCTCGGTATCTTATCAGCATCACCTGCTGCTGCGCCAGCTTGTTTTCAAGCGTGAACTCAATGCACTCTCCCAGCTGTTCGAGACTGAGCAGCCCGAATGAAAGCACCCTTTCCAGCAGCTTAGTGTCCTGCCTTGCCGCATAGCATACTGCCTGCGTTATGTTTTCTTTCAGGTACCTTTCGTAACACTCACCGCACCCGTAAAAAGCTATCCCACAGGCAAGCTTGTACTTCTCATTTTCAAGCGTTCCGAAAGTCTTTTCAGAAGGGTCAGCGGCAAACTCCCACAGCTGCCTTTCGCCGCCGCCTGCCTTTATCCTGCCTTCCAGCACAACATCTATCTGCCGCCCGTCCACAGTCATTTCCAGCCTTGCACCCACAGGAAAAGCGTTCTCTCCCAGATACCCTTTCGGCTGGTCTATCTTTATCTCCGCACCCGTGCAGTTTGCAAAAGCATTTGAGCCGATATAGCTCACCGTCTTAGGTATCGTAACCCTTTTAAGCTCGCTGCGCCAGCGGAAAGCGTCCTCCCCGACAGCTATCACGCCTTCGGGCAGTATCACCTCATTCACCCTGCACCTCAGAAAAGCCTCGTCCGCTATCACCCGAATGCCGCAGGGGAGTTCCAGCCTGTCCGCTTCACCCGTAAATGAAAGCAGGTATTTTCCGCCTGCGCAGGTAAGTCCGCCATTACTTTCAAACTCAATGCCGCTTCTCTCAAAAACTCCCGAACCTATGCGCTCTATCCCGCAGGGCAGCTTTATCTGCGTCAGTTTTCCGCACTCCGCAAAAGCACCCTTGCCTATCTTTTTCAAGCCATCGGGCAGAGCGATGCTTTCAAGCGCCTCGCACCGTTCAAATGCGTATTCGCCTATCTCCTCCACAGTCTGCGGCAGCCGTATCTCTTTGAGTCCGCCGCAGTACGCAAACGCATAATCGCCAATCGTCATCACACCGTCGGGAACGCAGACACTTTCTTTGTCTCCAAGATACTTTACAAGTATGCCTGCAAACACAAGGAACTCGTCTTTGCATTCTCCGAGTATACCGCTTTTGTAGAATGCGTCCGCACCGATGTACCTTACGCTTTTCGGAACATTGATAGCCGTCAGCTTTGCACATTCGCAAAAGCACCTGCTCCCTATCTCTTCAAGGCCCTCAGGCAGCCCGATATTTCTCAGAGCCATGCACCCCTGAAACGCCTCGTTGTCAAGTTCCTTCACACCGCTTGGTATCGTTATCTTTTCAAGATTCACGCACCAGTGAAAGCACCTCGCAGGAACAGCCTTTATAAACCCCGGCAGCCTTATCTCTTTCAGCCCGAAGCAGTCCGAAAATGTGCTTATCCCAAGCCTCGTCAGACTGTCGGGAAGATATACCCTTTCAAGCTGACCGCAGCCACGGAATACCGCCTCGCCTATGTCCGTAACTCCTTCTGCAATAGTTATCTCCCTGAGTGAAGCGCATTCCCTGAAAGCATAGTCCTCTATCGCCGTAAGGCTGTCAGGCAGCGAAATGCTCTCAAGCGCAGCACAGCCCCAGAAAGCTCTCTTCCCGATGCACTCAACGCTTTTGGGAAGCTCTATCCGCCGAATGAAGCCAAGTCCGAAAAAAGCTTCCTCCCCGATAGACTCTATACCGTCAGGAACTTTAACCGCCGAATCATTTCCGCAGTATGCAGCAAGCTCTGTGCCGCTTATGATAAACTCACTCATCAAGCACATCTCCCTCCTGCATAACTATCCTTACCGCCCACGGCGGAACATCAGGCTTTGAGTTTTTCTCGTTGTCGCCCTGTATAAAAACAAAAGCTGTCTCGTAGTCTGGCGCTTTTTCGGGGAAAGTCCCCAGCCCGTCGGTAAAATATATCATTCCTTTAAGACCGCTGAGCTTTCCCTGCGCTCTCTGATTAGCGATATACTCAAAAACAGGTCTGAAATCCGTTCCTCCGAAGCCTTTCAGCTCCAGTCCGTCGATGTACTTTTCAAGCTCCTTTTCACAGCTTATCAGCGCAGCATCACGAATGTCCGTGTCGCATTGAAGTATGTGTATGTTTATCCTGCTGAAAAAGCTCTCCTCGCTTTTGAGTATGCTGTAAGTTTTCCGCACGAATGTCCGCACCGTCTCCTTGCTTATCGAAGCCGAAGTGTCGATAGCGATAACAAGCTCCCTGATGCGCTTTATCTCCTTGTATTCAGGCGGCTCGATAAAAGCAACGTCTCCGTAAAGCTGCAAGCCGTAGCAGTAAAAGTTCACATCGAAAGCATCAAGATCCTGCCTCATGACCTCTCCCTGCACCGCAAATCTGCGCAGGAAAGCACGGTAGTCTGTCCTTTCACGGTCGATGTGTTCCAGAATGTCTATGAGCGTCATCTTTGCAGGGTCGTCGCTCTTTCCGAATGCCTCAAGCTCCGACTGTACCTGCTTGGCTATCTGCTCCCACTTTTCGTCAAGCTCTTTCTTCTGTGCCTTGCTCTGAGCGTCGAGCCACTTTTCGATGTTGTCTCCCGATGAGCCTCCCTTGCCGTCCTGCTGCTGGTCTCCCTGCTGCTCAGGCTGTCCTCCCTCACCGTCACCGTCCTGCTTCTTGTCGTCACCTGGTTTGCTATCAGCCTTTTTCTCGTCGTCAAAGCTGACAGGCATCGTCGGCAGCTGTTCTTCGGGTTCAAGTTCACGTTCATCGCTCTGCTTGTGCCATAAGCGGTGATCGTCCGCCGAAAAAAGTTTTATGTATTCATCTTCCTGCTGCTGCGAGATGTTCTTCCTGTAAAGGTAAGCGTACAGCTTTTCCGCCGTCAGAGGCTTTACCTGCGAGGACAGCTCACGAATTATCTTCCTTCGCCTGTCCGCATTTTCCTGGATCTCAAGTTCAGGAGCAGTCTCGATTATCAGCGCCTCTGCCGCAATGTCACAGCAGGCGTCCCATAGCCCCGGCTTGACCCTGCCTATGTTCCAGTGCCTGAAAATATTGTGTAAAGTGCAGTGCAGCAGGTCATGAACAGGCAAGACCTCCGACTGACTGTACCTTTCAAGAATAAGCTGTGCATCGTAGCAAAGGCTCTTTCCGTCCGTCGTCATCTGTCCCGGCAGCTGTTTTATCAAAAGCCTTCCCACCGCAGGTGAGAAATAATGATACCGCAGAAGCAGCTTGCCCACCGACAGATCCATTACCTTTGCCGCAAGCTCCGCCTCCTGCCATTTTATCTCCTCCGCCGTCATCATCTCACCTCGCTTTTTATAAGCTCCATCTGTACTGATTATACCATTGCAGCGTGCTTGTGTCAATCAGAAACCATCGCCTTTACTGTATTTTGATAACTAATTCACATTTAACCTATTGACAAGGTCGGATTAAAGTGCTATACTTATATCCATAAACCTACCGCATTGATAGGTTGAAAGCGTAAACTTCAGATCAGCGAGAAAAGGAGGGCAGGTCCGATGAGTGAACTTGATCGTGCGATCTATGAAAAATATATCGCTCCCACCGAGAAGCAAAGAGAGCTTTCAATAGGCGTTGAGATCGAGATGCCCGTTGTAAACCTGAACGGCGAACCTGTCGAGGAGGAAACTGTCCTTGAAGTCTCAAAAGCTTTCCGTGAGCATTTCGGATTTGAAGTTCAGGGCAGCGACGACAACGGCAATGTCAACTCCATGAGCGATAAACAAACAGGCGATAACCTTTCCTTTGACTGCTGCTATTCAAACCTTGAGCTTTCAATGGGTATCGGCAAGGACCTTGGCGAGATACACGACCGCTTCAAAAAGCTCTATTCTTTTCTGCAGCAGCAGTTTATGGGTCATGGCTATACACTGACAGGCATGGGGATAAATCCGAACTATGCCGTGAACTATAATAAGCCCGTTCCCAATGAAAGATACCGTATGCTTTACCACTATCTCCATTCATACCGCAAATATCAGTTTGAGATAGACAGACGCTTCCATGAGTTCCCCGAGTTCGGAACTTTCACCAGCGCCTCCCAGGTCCAGCTCGATGTCCGCAAGGACGACCTTATAGACACCATAAATACCTTCGGCTTGCTCGAACCGTATAAGTCCGTCTTGTTCGCAAATTCGTATATGCCCGAGTATCCCGATTACCTGTGTTCAAGAAATATGCTGTGGGAGCGCAGTATGCAGGGCTTCAATCCCCATAACGTCGGAATGTTCTCCCAGAAGCTCGGCAGTATCGACGAGCTGATAGAGTATATAAGATCCCAGTCTATCTACTGTACCATGCGAAACGGAAGATATATAGATTTCGAGCCTGTCTCTGTCGGAGAATTTTTCAGCCGCAGAACTATAAAAGGGGAGGAGTTTGACGGACAGGGCTATAAGACCGTCGAGTTCACTCCGCAGGAAAGCGACCTTCAGTATCTGCGCACCTTCAAATTTGAAGACCTCACCTTCAGAGGCACCATAGAGTACCGCAGCTCCTGCTGCCAGCCGATAAAAGACGTAATGACCGTTTCCGCCTTCCACACAGGGCTTGCCCTGAAGCTTGGCGAGCTTAAAGAGCTGCTTGAAAGCGATAAGGTCATCTATGCCCACGGCTATTGTGCACTTGAACTGCAGAATATGCTCTCAAAAACAAAGCTGCCCGATTACATAGACCGTAAGGCTATGCAAAGGCAGCTGATAAAGATACTTGACCTTGCAAAGCAAGGACTTGATGCCAGAGGCAAAAACGAGGCTCATTATCTCGATGCGCTCTATGAAAGAGCAGATAACCTCACAAATCCCGCAAAGCAAATGCTTGACAGCATAAAAAGCGGTAAGGCTCTGAGCGACATCATCACCGAGTATTCTCTTGTCTGATGCACCCGTCCACAAGCCCGAACAGCTCGTCCGACCTGTCAGGGCAGTGCGAAAGATACGCAGCAACAAGCTTCTTTTCAGGATAAACGATACACCGCTGACCCCATTTGCCGACGATAGAAAAACTATCGCCGCTGATGCGCAGAAAGTATCCGTAATAGTCCGTTCCCGTGAAAACGTGCGGTGAAACAGCAAGCTCCACAGCCTTTTGCGATATGAGCTGCCTTGAGCCGTGTTTGCCGCCGTTCAGCAGGAGCTGACCGAGCAGCGCAAGCTGATGTACCGTCATCTCCATTCCCGTCGCACCGTAAAAATGTCCCTTCGGACATACCGAATACTTCGGCGCAGCAAAGCCCATAGGCTCAAAGATGCGCCTTTCAAGATAGTCCATAAGAGGCTGCTTCACAGCGTTCTCGCAGGCAGCACCTACAAGATAGGCTGGAATGTTTGAGTAGTGAAAGCCCCTGTCCGACAGATCAGTGCCCAGCGAAAAAATGTATCTCAGCCAGTCGTCTCCCTGCGGCCTGAAAGGGAAGTTACCAGCAGTCATCGTGAGGAACCTCTCAAACGGCAGCTTGTCAAAGCCGCATGGCAAAAGACTTTTATAGTCCTCATCAATAAACTCTGCAAGCGGAGCCTGCGGCGAAAGGATGCCGTCATCGCAGCACAGCAAAAAAGCCATTGCAGTCACCGACTTTGCAGCCGAGTAAACAGGGTAAGCCCTGTCCTCATCGAAACACTCGTGCAGCACGACCTCACCGCTGTGAATGATCTCTATTGCATGAACACCCATCTGTGCATCATAAAGCTTTTTACCAATATCACCAAACATAAAAGCACCGCCTTTTCAGTATAAATATAAGGCAATATCCAAGGAAAGTCAAGAGGTAAGCAAAATGAAAAATGAATTGTTCTATAAAGGCAGTTTCGGTATAGAGCGTGAAACTCTCAGAGTCGACCGTAATGGAAGACTAGCGCAAACTCCCCACCCCTTTACCGATAAAGCCATAACAAGAGACTTCTGTGAAAACCAGATAGAGCTTGTAACTCCCGTTGCCGACAGCGTCAGAGCAGCGCTTGGTGAGCTTGAAAAGCTTGACCGCAAGGTAAAGACCAAGCTTGCCGAAAACGGCGAGAGCCTCTGGCTTTACAGCAACCCTCCGCATATAAACGACGAAAAAGAAATACCTATCGCCCATTTCAAAGGAAACGACAGCTCAAAGACCGCCTACCGCAAGCTCCTGCAAAAGCGCTACGGCAAACGCCTTATGCTGTTTTCGGGCGTGCATTTCAACTTCTCGTTTTCAGATGAATACCTGCAAAGCATCTGCGGCAGCAGCGATTTTACAAGCTTTAAAAACGACTTCTATCTTCGCCTTTATAAGCAGGTTTGTAAGCACAGCTGGCTTATGCTGCTGCTTACTGCCTCAAGCCCCGTTTATGATAAGTCCTTTGATAAGGACGGCGAGTCAGGCGGCGTAAGAAGCGAGTTCTCATCTCTGCGAAGCTCACCCAGAGGCTACTGGAACAGCTTTGTTCCCGTGCTTGACTGTTCAAGCCTTGAAAAATTTATAAACAGTATACAGAGCTTTGTCGACAGCGGAAAGCTTATCAGCTCCAGCGAGCTTTATCTGCCCGTAAGACTTAAACCGAAGGGCGAAAATACGCTTTCCAATTTCAAAAACGGTATCAGCCATATCGAGCTGAGAATGCTGGACCTTGATCCCACAAACCCTCTCGGAGTAAATGAAAAGGATCTCGAATTTGCACATCTGCTTCTGATGTATCTTTCGAGCCTGCCTGATTTCGATTATACCGAAAAGCTTCAGCGCCAGGCAGTCAGGGATCACCAGTCCGCCGCCCTTTCAAACCTCATCGGCGTAGAGATAGACGGCGTAGGCATCATCAGAAGAGCCGAGCAGATAATTGACAGCATGAAGTGGTTCTTTGCAGATAACGCTCAGGCACTTGAGCTTCTTGAGTTTGAGCGCTGCAAGCTGTATCACCGCCCGTGTATGCAGATAAGAACCAAGGATATTTACAGTGCAGCCAAAGACCATGACGACAGTGTTCGTGCTTCCCGCATTTTCCGCCAAAAGACCCGCAGATATGCGCAGACCGCTTCGGGCTTTCTGTTCACGCTTTGAGCCGCACAGCGCCTGACCGCTAGTATCTTATATAAACACAAAGACCCGGGAGTTTTTCGCTCTCGGGTCTTTATGCCGTGTATGTGCTTTTTATGTGTGTATTTTCACGACTTTCACATTGTCTGTCCTGTCAGGTCAGAACGGAAAATCGCCGAAATCATCGAAATAGTCATAGTCGCTGTACGGATCGTCAGAACCGCCTGATCTCTGTCTGTAACTGTACTGCTGCTTGTTGTCCTGTTCGTCATCATCGTTGGAAGATTCCGACTTTTTCTCGCCGACAGTCACTGTGATGTCGATGTAGCTTCCATCTCTGTAAACCTTGCATTCGAGCTTGTCGCCCTTGCTTGAAGCCTTTATCGTAGAGGTCAGCTCACCGCTTGTCTTTATCTTCTTGCCGTTTACTTCTGTGATGATGTCGCCTTCCTTGAAGCCAGCAGCTTCAGCAGGGGAGTCCTCATAGACCTTTTTTACCACCGCACCGTCAGTCACCTCAGCATTAGTGCTGTCAGACGATACGTTCTGAGTTCCCACACCGATGTACGGAACAGCTGCATAGCCGTTGTCCACCAGACTGTTGATGATAGCCTTAACGCTGTCGATCGGGATAGCGAAGCAGAGATTGTCAACGGAATAACCTGAACCTGATGACGAGCATCTTGCATTTGTGATGCCTATTACCTCGCCGTTCATATTGAACAGCGCACCGCCTGAGTTGCCTGAGTTGATAGCCGTGTCTGTCTGTATCAGCGTCATTACCTTGTTCTCTATCGTCACCGTTCTGTCAAGAGCGCTTACAACCCCCTTTGTCAGAGAGAATGTCAGCTCTCCGAGAGGATTTCCGATAGCTGCAACATCGTCGCCTACTTCCAGAGATGAGGAAGAACCGAGCGTAACAGGTGCAAGATCGTCTGCATCTATTTTAAGAACAGCGATGTCGTTGCTCTCGTCGCTTCCGACAAGCTCAGCCTCGTATTTCTTACCGTTGTAAAGAGTGACCGTGATCTTTGTCGCATCTTCTATAACGTGGTGATTTGTAACTATGTATCCGTCCTTTGAGATTATGAATCCCGAACCCGAAGCTGCAGCCGTAGTCTTGTATCCGAAGTAGTTCGTGTTTATCGAGGTCGTAATGCCGACTGTCGAGTTCACATTAGCCTTGTACAGCTCCGAAGCAGTCATCTTGCTGCCCTTGTTTGTAGCCTGAGTGATAGTTTCGCTCTTCGAGTCTGTTTCGTTGCTCTTTGCATTGTTGAGAACTGCGGTCTCCTTTTCGGTCTTCTGCTCGCTCTGCGCAGTCACCGATGTCGACTGCTTTGAAGAGCTGTTCAGCGCAAGGTAAGTTCCTCCCGTTCCAAGAGCGCCTCCCAGCAGAGAGAAGCAAAGCGCCAGAGCGACAACTTTGCTGCTGCCGGTTTTCTTTTTAGTTTTTTGTTGGGGTGCAGGCTGATATATCACAGCGGGATTCTCCTGATGAAAATTATTGTAATCGTAATTGTTATTGTTGTTATTGTAGTAAGTGTTCATATCGGTCAGTTCCTTTCGTGTTTCGTTGTTTATATAATAACCGCCGAACTTAAAAGGAAGTTTAAAAACAGGTGAAAACCATAAGAAACATTTTTCACACAGTTTTAACATTGTGAATATTTTATCACAAATGTGGAGTGGTGTTTTGCGGATCCTGAGGCTATTGTGTTGTAGGTTATTCTCTTGGAGAGGATCTTTCCTGAACTCTCTTTAGGACTCTTACATATTTTCGGTGGTCGGGAGAGTATCTCCCGACCGCCAAAAATCTATAAAAGGTTTCTGAAAGGGGTTTGGGGGAAACTCTTCTCCAAAAGAGTTTCCCCCAACAAAATATCCTCAGACTTCAAAGCATCAATGTACCATCTGACCATCTATGATATTCACTGTTCTTTCCGCCCATTTAGCGACGTTCATATCGTGAGTTATCATAACGATAGTATTTCCCATTTCGTGAAGCTTGGTGAACAGCTTCAGCACTTCCGTACCGCTTTGCTGATCCAGAGCGCCGGTTGGTTCGTCTGCGAGCAGGAGCGTTGGTCTTGAGCAAAGCGCCCTTGCGATAGCGACTCTCTGCCGCTGACCTCCCGAAAGCTCCGAGGGCTTGTGCTTGAGGCGGTCTGAAAGACCGAGCATATCAACTACTTCTCGGCATTCTCTTTCAGCAGTTTTTCTGTCCTCTCCTCTCATAAGAAGCGGCATGATGATATTCTGCATAACGTTGTATGTCGGTATCAGATGATAGTTCTGAAAGATGAACCCTATCTCCTGATTTCGTATCTTCACAAGTTCCTTTTCCTTGGTCATGTGGATCGGGATGTTGTTGAGAGAATACGAACCGCTGTCGAGGGTGTCCATGCAGCCGATAATATTCATTAGAGTAGATTTTCCTGAGCCTGAAGGACCGAGTATAGCCGTAAATTCGCCTCTGTTCACCGAGAAGTCGATCTCCTTGAGAACGTCCAGCTTCTCCGAGCCCATTTTATAGCTTTTGCAGACACCGTGCATGGAAATGATCTGTTCTGCGTTCATTCTGCTCACCTCACTGCTCCATTATCCAGACTTCCTTGACGGTATAATTTCCGTCCGAGTCCTTTTCAACGCTGCACTTTATTATGTCGCCTTTTTTCAGCGCATCAAATCCTGATTTAACGCCCTTGCTTGTCGTCACCGTAACACCTACGGGTATCCTCAGTTCCTGAGTTTCGTCGGTTAAGGTGTAATTTCCCGAGCTTTTTTTATTGCCCGATCTGCTTGCCTTGTCAGGTCTGCTGAATCCTTCCGGCATTGAGCCGTCGAAGTTTTTCGGGTCAAACCCGTCGGGCATACTTCCGTCGAAGCCTTCTGGCATGCTTGGTCTTTGCCTGCTGCCTGAGTTGTCAGAGTTGTCCGGATCGTCCGAGCCTGAAGGTCTTTTCCCCTTGAACTGCTCGGGGTCGAAACCGTCGGGCAAGCTTCCGTCAAATCCTTCCGGTATGCTTGGTCTTTTCCTGCTGCCTGAGCTGTCCGAGTTGTCCGGATCGTCCGAGCCTGAAGGTCTTTTTCCCTTGAACTGTTCAGGGTCAAACCCGTCTGGCATCGAACCGCTGAAGTCCTTCGGATCAAAATTGCCTCTTGACCTTTTGCTTCCCGAACTGTCCGAGTCGTTTGCTGTATCGTCGCCGCTGTCCGAATCGTCTGATTTCTCGTTATATTCAGCTATGCGGATGACCACATCGTTTCCCGAAATAGATTCTATCTGTCCGTAGATATGATCCCCGTCGCTGTCCGAATCTGAGTTCTTCCCGCAGGAAGTCTGAGCAACTATCATAACAAATGCAAGAGCTGCCGCAATTATCTTTTTCATTTTTTAAGTCTCCTCCCGTATCATTCGCTTGAAAGCGCTTCGACAGGAACGAGCCTTGAAGCCTTCCATGCAGGATAAAATCCGAATATAGTACCTGTTACCAGTGAGAATCCCAGAGCCAGCAGAGCGCCTGTGACCGACATCTCCATGCGTATGCTGAACCGTGTGATAACAGGGCTTACCGCAAAGCTGAATCCCACTCCGAGAATACCGCCGATAAGGCTGATGCTGCAAGCTTCCATCATGAATTCAAGCAGAATATCCTTCTTTGAACCGCCGATAGCTTTGAGAATTCCTATCTCCTCTGTGCGCTCCTTTACCGAAACGAACAGAACGTTCATAATGCCGATACCGCCTATGATAAATACTATCGAAGCCATAGCTATCAGCATCAGAGTCAGGGTCTTGTTTGACTTGTTTGCAGCTTCCATTTTGCTTCCCGCATCTGAAATAGTGAATTCCGCATCGGGATAGCTCTGTGCAAGTACTTCCTTAACGTTTTCAGCGACCGTGCCAACGCTGTCCACATCTTGTGCGATAACAGTTATCGTCGGGCTGATGTCGCTTCCCGTAAGGTACTTGATGCCTGTCGCATAAGGGATAAATATAGCTTCATCTGCGCTTATTCCTGCTTCAACCGAGCCTTGCTCCGCAAGAACTCCGCCTACTGTGTAAGGGCGGTCGTCGATGTACACAAGACTGTCGTAAGCTTCCTCAGCGCTGCCGAATATCGTCTTTGCTGCGCTGTATCCGAGAACGCAGACCTTTGTTTTGTTCTCGTTGTCCGCATCTGAAAGATAGTCGCCGAAAAGCATCGAAAGATTGCTCAGCTTTGCATAATCCGAAAGTGTTCCTGCGATAGTATAGCTTTCGGATTCTTCGATGTTTCCGCCGTAGATGTTCTGCTTGGTGGTATATGTGATAGTTGCTTCGCTCAGTCCTGGAACGGAAGAAGTTATCTCGTCCATATCATCAGTTGAAAGAGTTATCTTTTTGGTGTTCTTTCTGTCTGAGGAAGAACCGAACATACCTGCGAAATCAGGCATTGAGTTTCCGCTGCTGCCAGGTCTGCTGCTTCTGCTGCTTTTGTCGCTGGTCGAGCCTGACGATCTGTTTGAAGATCCCGAAGAAGTGTTTGCACCGGGGAAGGAGAAATTACCCGACGGCATACTTGATCTGTCGCTTGAACCGCCTCCCGAAAAGCTAGGCATATTTCCGCCAGAGAAAGGCAAGCCCGACATACTGTTCTGCGACTGCTCGTAGCTGATGTCCAGAGCGCCTGCGTTGAGGTTTCGGAACTGATCTGCAACGTCTGCCTGACCGCCTTTTCCGATAGCGATAACGCATACGATAGTTGCAGCTCCGACTATGATGCCTATCGAAGTCAGCAGTACTTTGAATTTATTCTGTATAAGGTTTATCCTTACAAGATTTAAGATCTCGGAAAAACGCATATCAGGTCACCTTACCTTTGATGAGCAGCGTATCTCCTTCGGAAACGCCGCTGATCTCCACCGAGTTTCCGTTTGAGAATCCTACCTTTACATCGACTTTTTCTTCACTGCCGTCTTCGTTCTTTTTATAAACATAGCTCTTTGAGCCTTCTGTTGTGACAGCCTTGTTTGAAACGTAAAGAACGTCTTCTACCTTCTTTGAGATAAAGGTCACGTTTGCTGTCATTCCCGAAAGTATCTTATCAGGTGTAGTCGTAACTACTACCGTTACAGGATAGCTTACAGTAGCTGATTTGGAGTTCGATGCAGCCGAGCCTATCTCGGAAACATAACCGCTGAACACCTTGTCAGGATACGACAAAAAGCTTATATCTACCTTGTCGTCGATGTTGACTACCGAAATATCGTCCTCTGTGACATTTACCGTAACGGTTATGCTTTCTGCGTCAGCAAAGCTTGCTATGGCTGTTTCGGAATTGAGAGTATCGCCTGATGAATAGCCTACGCCTGTGATAGTTCCGCTGTGCTGAGCAAGGATATTTCCGCCTGAAACGTACTTTTCAAAAGTTTCAAGATCGCTCTTTGCAGTCTCGACCTTTTCCTTTGCCTCCTCGGAAGCCGAACCTACGCCGTTTACTGCTACGTTGTAAAGGTCCTGTGCGTTCTTGTAATACATACAGGTCTCTTCGTATTTCTGCTTTGCTGCAAGTTCGTCTGCCGAGCGTGAGCTTTGAGCAGATGAAAGCTGCGATTTCAGAGATTCAAGCTGAGTTTTCAGCTGTGAGAGCTGTTTGTCGTCCGTGCAGGAAGCTATCTGCGAATTCACATCGCTTATCTGGCTGCTCAGACTTGAGATGTTCTGTGCTATCTCGCTGAGAGTTGCGTTATATACGCTGAGTGCGTTCTTTCCTTCTGCGATGCGTGTATCGTATTCGTATTTTGCAGAGAGCTTGGTCTTGCTTTCGTCTATCTGAGCCTGTTTCAGAGCAAGCTCTGCGTCTTCAATGGCTTTTTTCAGAAGCGTTCTTGCTTCTTCGATGCTCTCTTTTGTAATAGTCATCAGAACGTCGCCTTCCTTGACGGTCTGACCTTCGGTAACGTTGACCTTATCTATCACAAGTTCAAGTGAGGAAGATTCCGATTTGGAAGAAACGCTTGTCGAGCCTGTGGCTGTGCTGCTCTTTGAGCTTTTGCTTCCTGATGATGTATTATTCATCATTCCTTCCGACATACTCATTCCGCCCTTGCTTGAACTGCCTGAGCTGCTTGTGCCTGAGCTTTCCATAGATGCGGAAATGCTTGTTGAGTTGAGTACAAGGTCGTAGTTCTGTTCGAGCGATTCAACGCTGACGGCAGCACTTTCGGTAACGCCAGCGGTGATGCTTCCTTTTGAAACGGTCACCTCTTTTACTATCTCGCTTTTGCTGTCACCGGATGACTTCCAAAAAAAGAAGTATCCGCAAACGCATCCGCCCGCAATAACAAGTGCGGAAACACCTGCAATTATCTTTTTCACTTTAATCATCCTTTCTTCCGCCAAAATCAGGCATATTTGAAGGGTCAAAGCCTTCCGGCATCTCTCCGTTAAAATCAGGACGCTTTCTGTCCGAAGATGAGCTGTCCTTATCTGACTGTTTGTCTGAACTCTTATCTTTAAGATCGTTTGTATCAAGTCCGCTGTAATTGAAGTATACAGTGACTGACTGACCGCTGTAAAGGTTCGTGTCTTCGTCTGCGGTGACCGTAACGTTGAAGCGGACATCTGCAAGGCTCTTTGATTCGCCAGCTGCGACAGCTGTTATCCTGCCGTTTGAGACGCCTGTTTCGGAGGAGTAGATCATTACCGTATCGCCGATGTTTATTTCGGTAACATCGTACTGATCGAGTTCAACTGTCGTCTTCAGCTCGCTGCGGTCAACGTAGTAAACAGAAGGTGTGCTGATGTTTGCATTTTTGCCCTGCTGATAGTTCAGCGTGTCGATCGTTCCGTCCTGTTTTGCACAGATATAGCCTTCTGCCAGTTCCTTTTCAAAGATGCTGAGGTTTTCCACTGCGGTGTCGTAAGCTGTCTGTGCATCTGCAAGATCCTGCTCTATGGTATTGATAGTAACTTTATAATTGTACTCTGCATTCTTGTAAGTCGCTGTGTCGGTATCGAGCTTGTTTTTGAGCGTCAGCTTGTCGGTCTCGTAAGAAGCGTTGAGAGAATCGTACTGAGAGCGCAGCTTGGTCAGATTGCTCTTTGCTTTTGAAAGCGAGGATTCAAGAGAGCTTATCTCTCTTTCGAGAGATGAGATGCTGCTTTGTGCTTCACTAAGCTCGGTGCTTATTTTTGAAAGCGACTCCGAAGCTGTCTTGTACTGCTTTTCGGCTGCTTTCAGCGTGGAATCCTGCTTATCGAGCGACTGTTTCAGAGCGCTGTATTCCTTGTAAGCTTTTTCGTAAAGTGCGGAAAGGTCGGTAGTTGAACTATCGTCTTTCTTTTCGTCAGGCTTGGGATCCTGCTGATCTCCCGGCTTTTCTGTTTCGTCAGGCGGCGTGAAAGCGTTCTGATCGCTGGTCTTTTCAGGAGTTGTGCTGCTTGGCTTTGTGGGGAGATCGCCTCTTTCGCCTTCACCTGAGGGCTTGTTTCCCTGACCCTGAGTTGAAACGGTAACGGTCTGGGCGAGCTTTATTCCCGAAGTGTCTTTTCCCAGCGCATTTCCGAGATATTTTACAACGCTTGCGGAGGAATTGTACTGCTGGACTATGGAGTTATACTTCTCTGCGGCAGTTGTGTAGTTTTTCTCCGCTGATCCTGATTCCTTCTCGGCAGAGGTCTTTTTCTCCTCAAGAGTTTTTGTGCTTTTTTCTTTCGATGAAAGTTCGCTCTTCTTTTTGGAGATCTCAGAAGGGGTATTATTTACGGTATCGAGTGCTTCCTTATAGGAGTCATAGGCATTTTTCAGCTCGCTGTCGAGAGAAGCGATACCGCTGTCATATTCCTGCTGGGCAGTCTTTTCTAAAAGAAGCTGCGACTGGTAAAGAGTATAGGCTTTGATCTTATCCGACTGGTATGAGGTCTTTTGCTTCAGAAGGGCATTGTTTGCTGACTGAAGTTCGGACTCAAGAGTTTTTTTAGCTCTTGTGATACTGTCGGAGGTCAGCTGATAAAGCTTTGTTCCGCTGGTGACGGAAGCGCCTTCCTCGGCAAGAACTTTTTCGATAGTAAGTCTTACGGATGTGTCTTTCAGTCCGAGCTGGTCATTCAGCTGTGACGACGTTATCGTTCCGCTTGCACTTATTATCCCGTCGTCTTCTGTTTTCTGCTCCGTTGTGCTTGATGAGGAGCTGTCTGTCTTGTCTGATTTAGAATAGGCATTTGCGCTGAAGGCATACAGCCCTGCGCTTGTGCCGACAAGAACAGTTATCGCACATATCGCTGCTATAAAACGCTTGCGGCGGTATTTTTCGGTCTGCTGTTTCATATCCACCACTTTCCTTTCCGATGATGAAACGCTGTTTCTGTATAGATTATGGTACACGCCTTACCTTAAATCAACCTTAATTTAATGTGAAAGCTATGTGAAACAGGCAGGGAAGTTTTTGCAGAAAAAAGGCGTATCTGCGCAATATTTGATTTTCAAGATGCTCCGACACACCTAAACTCCATCTTTAAGATAACGACCCTTGGCTATCAGGCTCTGGATGTGTCCGGCTGACGGCAGACTTACTTTGGCTGACTAAATCAGAACGGGAAAAACCAAAGCTCAAAGCAAACCTCACGGCAGCCAGCACTTACTTTTGGCAGCAGTGCAAAAACTGCGCTGCTCCATTGTTTTTAAAAGGTGAAGCACTGTAGTGAATTCCTTTCAATGCACTTGTCCGACCCGGACTCCCTGTTTATCGGCATTTGCGGCTTTAAGGCTCTCCTCGGAAAGAGACCGTCCTTAACTCTTTCACCTTAAAACCATGCCGCAGGGTGAACTGTCTGCACGGAACGTATGTTCTGATTAGAAGATAGTTTAGCACATATGTTCGATTTTGTCAAGGCGCTGCTCTCAATTTCGGCAGAGTGAACAGTTCTGAGGCGGCGATTTGTGCAGAATACAAAAATGCTTTCGGGCGATAAGTTTTTTGTTTATGGCGCTTGACTAATTAACTTCGAGGTGTTATAATAAGAACATAAAAACCTGAGAGGTTTATTGATATTATTGCAAAGGAGGCGGAGATATGTCTTTAAAAACACGGAAAAAGGGACTTACGATAGGCAGAAAGATGTATATTTTCGTTATCCTTACAGTACTTGTTGTTGCAAGCGGTATCACTATCCTTGCGTATTTTATCAACGTGCAGCAGATAGACACCTATTTCAAGCGCCTTGCTAAAAACTCTGCCCGCAACTTTGCAACTATGGTTGACGGTGATTATCTTGCAAAGCTCAGAAAGGTCGTTGAGTCTGAGGATTATCAGCAGATGAGGGAAACGGCTGAGGAAGTAGAGGACGAGCAGGCTGTTGAAGACAAGCTGAAAAAAGAAGGCTTGTGGGAGGAATACAGCAGTATCAGAGAAAAGCTTGCAAGCTATATGGAAAGCATGAAGGACGTTAAGTACCTTTATATAATCGCAATGGGCGATAAGGACGCAAAGCAGGATATGTACCTTATCGACGGCGATGATGTACTTATCACAGAGACAGGTTACTATGAGGACAGGGAAGAAGGGCTCTGGGGGATAGATCCCGAAAAAGAAATAGAACCGACGATCTCAAACGGCGACTGGGGCTGGCTGTGTTCAGCATATTCGCCTGTATACGATTCAAAAGGAGAGCTTATCTGTCACATCGGCTGCGATGTCGGAATGGACGACATCATGAGCGAGAGAATGAGAAACCTCAACTACATGATATTCAGCGGTGTGGGCATAACTGTGCTGGTAATGATAGGCGCTGTGCTGTTTGCAAACAAGTTCGTTGTCAGACCGCTTGACAGCATAACCAGTGCGATGAAGCAGTTCAGACCGATGGAGAACATAGGCTATGACGAGGCGGGAGTTATACATCTTGATATTCACAGCAAGGACGAGATAGAAGATATTTACGACGACATCAGGTCGATGCAGATAAACATAATAGACCACCTCAACGATCTTTCTCATATGCAGAAAGACAAGGAGCGTGCGGAGAACGATATTCGTGACAAGGAGAAGATGATAGGTCAGATAAGTGCGGAGGCTTATATCGATCCGCTTACGAAGGTCGGAAACAAGGCGGCTTATATAAAGAAGGCTGAACAGCTGAAGGAAGCGATAGAAAGCGGCGAAACAGACGTTGCGCTTGTGATGGTGGACATAAACGAGCTAAAAAAGATAAACGACCTGCACGGACACAACTCGGGCGATATTTACATCAAGGGCTGCTGTCACATCATATGCGATATTTTCAAGCATTCTCCTGTTTTCAGGATCGGCGGCGACGAGTTCATTGCGGTGCTTCGGGGAGAAGATTACAGCAGAAGGAAAGATTCGTTTGCAGAGCTTAAACAGAAATTTGAGCAGACGTTTTTGCAGGAGGATATTCAGCCGTGGGAAAGATACTCAGCTGCGGCAGGAATGGCTGAATATGCTTCAGATGATAATTCGGTAGAGCTTATCTTCAAACGTGCCGATCAGGCGATGTATAAGGATAAGACGGAGTTTAAAAAGAAATACGGCAATTACAGATAAATTTCAGAGGCAAGAAGTTGCGTATGGCAGAAGACCTGCCATATCACGAGCTTTTTGCCTCTTTTTTTGCGGCGAAAACACGGAGACACAGGAAATTCACAAAAAGCCTATTGACAAGGTAGGAATTAAGTGATATACTGTAAACACAAAGACCTACCGATGCGGTAGGATAGAAAAGAGGAAGTGTAATGATATATACGGATAACGCCGCAACAACGCCGCTGAGTGCGGCTGCTGCAAAAGCGGTGAGCGATTGTATGATGAATGTTTACGGCAACCCGTCGAGCCTTCACAGCATCGGGCAGAAGGCTGCGGAGGTGCTTTTTGAGGCAAGGCAGACGATAGCGCAGTGCCTTAACTGTCAGCCGAGAGAGATCTATTTCACATCGGGCGGCAGCGAGGCGGACAACCAGGCGATACGCTCGGCGGCTCATGCAGGAAAGAAAAAGGGCAAAACGCACATCATCTCGACGGCATTTGAACACCACGCTGTTCTTCACACGCTGGAAAGGCTGCAAAAGGACGAGGGTTTTGAAGTTCAGCTGCTTGACGTTGACGAAAACGGACTTATAACTGCACAGCAGGTGGCAGATGCGATAAGGGAGGACACCTGCCTTGTTACAGTGATGTTTGCAAACAATGAGATAGGCTCGGTGCTGCCGATAAGGGAGATAGGAGAGGTCTGCCGTGCAAAGGGAGTGACTTTCCACACGGACGCTGTTCAGGCGGCAGGACACCTGCCTATTGATGTTCAGAAGGACAACATTGATATGCTTTCGCTGTCGGGACACAAATTCCACGGACCTAAGGGCGTGGGAGTGCTTTTTGTGAGAAAAGGCATCGTGCTTGAAAACCTTATCGACGGCGGTGCGCAGGAGAGAGGAAAACGTGCGGGAACGGAAAACATTCCCGGCATTGTGGGAATGGCGGCTGCGCTGGAGGAAGCCTGCGGAGAGATGCAGGAGGTATCTGAGCAGGAGAGAGCTATCCGTGACAGGATCATCGAAGGGCTTTCAAAGATACCGCACAGCATGCTCAACGGCGACAGGGAGAAAAGGCTCCCGGGAAATGTGAGCTTCTGCTTTGAGGGCATCGAGGGCGAGAGCCTGCTTCTGATGCTGGACGAAAAGGGGATATGCGCTTCTTCAGGGTCTGCGTGTACGTCAGGTTCGCTGGATCCGAGCCATGTACTGCTGGCTATCGGACGGATACACGAGATAGCTCACGGTTCGCTGAGGCTTTCGCTGAGCAAATACAACACGATGGAGCAGGCGGAGTACATCATTGAGACGGTTCCGCAGGTGGTGGAGTATCTGCGCAGTTTTTCGCCGCTGTGGAAGGACAAGATAAACGGCAAAAAGGAATTTATACTGAAATAAAAAGGAGACAGGAAGATGGCACTTTATTCGGAAAAGGTTATGGATCATTTCAAGAACCCGAGAAATCTGGGAAGCATAGAAAATGCGGACGGCATTGGTGAGGTCGGAAACGCAAAATGCGGCGACATCATGAAGATATATCTGAAGATAGACAACGAGATCATCACGGACGTGAAGTTTGAGACATTCGGGTGTGCTTCGGCGATAGCTTCAAGCTCGATGGCGACGGAGCTTATCAAGGGCAAGCCTGTAAGCGAGGCGCTGGAGCTTACGAACAAGGCTGTTGCGGAGGCGCTCGACGGACTGCCTGCACACAAGATGCACTGCTCGGTGCTTGCGGAGGAAGCGATAAATGATGCGATCAAGGATTATCTGAGCAAGAAGGAAAAAGCAGAGAGTTGAGATGATGAGGCGGCGCTTGTACCTGTCTGGGTATGGGTGCTGCTTTTTGTTGACAACGGCAAAGATGCAGTGTATAATGTTGATAACAAAGGCTGAGAAAGAGGTAGATGAGTTTGCTCAGGTGCAGTTATTACGACGTTTCGGAGCTTTCACGGCAGGGAATGCTGGACAGGGCGAAAAAAGAGATCATGTGGGAGCAGCGGGCGGAAAAGGCGGAGAGATACCGCTTTGACAAGGACAAGAGGCTTTGTATGGGCGCAGGACTTCTTGCACAGGACATGCTGAAAAAGGCTGGTGCGGCTGATCTGCGGCTTGGGTATTCGCAGTTCGGAAAGCCGTATCTTCTGACCCACAGCGATATACATTTCAACCTTTCACATGACGGGCAGATAGCTGTGTGTGCTGTTTCTGACGAGGCTGTGGGTGTTGATGTTCAGCAGCTGACGGTTTATGACCCAAAGGTTGCAGGGCGTGTGTTTACGGACGATGAGATTGGGCTTATTGAAGGAGCTGATGACCGTGATGCAGCTTTTACACAGATGTGGGCACGCAAGGAGAGCCTTATAAAGCTTTATGGAACAGGTTTTTTAAAGGACGCCAAGGAGTTTTCGGTGCAGCAGGGAGAGGGAAGAAGCTATTTCTTTTCAGAGCTTCCTCTGGAAGAATATTACATCTGCGTGTGTTCTGAAAAATACCAGGAAGCTGAGTTTTCAGGGTGGGCATGGTCTGAAAGAGAATAAAATGTATGGGTAAAAAACGAACAGCCCGTGGTGATCCCACGGACTGTTTTATTATATAAATCAGAATTTACCGCAGCAAACCTGTTGGGCAGCTGGGGGAAACCCTTTT